>CAZJXA010000042.1:0-19151 GCA_964549785.1 uncultured Phycisphaeraceae bacterium
TCTCTCACAAGTGCTCAAATATCGTCTGCGACCGCACCACCACGCCGCCCGCGGCGAGAAGGTGATACGACTGGGCATGAACTTCCTTGTTGTACTTTTGGATATCAACCATGCTCAGGCACTTGCCCGCTTCGTCGCCCCACTCATGGATGAGGGCCCCGGTTTCCACCGAGAATCGCTGCATCTCGTCAAGCGTTGACATGTACAGGTTGTCCGCCAACGTCTCGGTCTGAACCGAATTCATGTAGGTCACGCCCGCCTTCGTGAAGCGATGCTCAATGTCCCGCTCGCCCGCACAAAGGCCCGCTGTCACCAGCCCGGTCGAAGGGACGCTCCGGTCCTGTTCGGAGAGAAACTCCGTGGCGCACATCGTCTTGTACTCGAACCGGAGCACATGGGCCCCGTTCATCAACCACGTCTCGACCTCAAACTCACCGTGCCGCACCACACGCCGGCCCTTCAGCTGAAAGAGTTCCGGGTGCAACGCTCGGTCGTAGAGCAAAATGGTGTACGACTGCAGAGCGTTTGTCCTGATCGTGCTGTTCATGCCTGCGGAAACGTCCTCTCGTGCGGCGAGTGCCCTCGTGTACTACGGAGCATTCGCCGGTCCTAGCGTCGCTGCCCGAGCGGGGTTCGCCCACGGAATCCAAAAAAGCAGCCGGAATCGGCGCCACGCCGCCGGCCCGCCCCTTCGACCCCCCAAGGGAATCATCCCGCCCACGCTCTTCAGCCGATCCTCATTCTCTCGGGCTTTCCCCTCCGACTGAAGTTGTGAGGATTATGGACAAAACGCACCCCAAGTTGCAAGAGAAATTTCTTCAGAATGTCAATTTTTCATAAGTTCCGGCGGTTTCTGCCCAAAACACCCACCCTCAGACCCCGTTCAGGTGTCGCCAAGGTCAATCCGCTCGCGATTGTCGCCGCAATCGACAGGCTTCCCACGCGCCTTCAACCCTTCGCCCTCGCCGAACTGTTCACCTCCGACCACATCATCGCCCTTCACGCCCATTCGCCCGCGTTCTTCCCAATGCTCGCCCAACGCTGGATGGCGTGCACCCCGTCTCCGGTCGATGTGCCCTGTCCCACCGACGTCGCCCGCGTTGGGCCCGACGCGCTGCCGCCTCTGAATCACTCCTACCCCCAGGCCGCTTCGTCCCGCCGTGCCTGGTGCGCCATCGTCAGACGCTGGGGCCTGCTTCCCCCATCGCTCGCTTCCCAGTTTCGGTCCCGCTACAGACCATCCCTCGACGCCGCCGCGGCAGAAGTCCTCTCCGCCGCGTCCAGCCCCGAGACCCTCCTCCCGTTCCTCGCCGAAGACCGGAGCGCCGCCCTTCGATGCGCTGTTCTCTCACGCTTCCCCGCGTTCTTTGCGGATCGGCACCGCGACCTGCAAACAATGATCGAATCCGCCGTCGCCGAGAATGACCTGTCTTCGATCGTGACCGCGGCCCAAGGTTTTCAAAAGCACCGCTCGCTCGCGCCCGTCGCGGCAGCACTCGCGGCCGCCGACCGCCTTCATCTGCGATCAAACACCGCCCTCGCAACGTGGATGCAAAGCGAGGCTAACGTCGGTTCGGGTGCAGTTCGGGCTGCCATGCGGCGCGAAAGCGGCGACCACGCCGCCGCCCGCGCCCTCGAACTCGTCTCGTGCCCGGTGTGGCAATCGGCCTGTCTCCACGCCCTGCTGCGGGTTCCAACGCCCATCCAGTTTGCCCATGCCGCCGACATCGGTCATCTCCTTGAAAACCCGGCCCGCGCGGCGGCCCTGCGCACTGCGTTCGTGAGACTCCGGCCACAGCGACTGCTGCCCCCGTCCTCGAGCCGGGTCGTCTCAACGGGTGCGGTGCGTTGGGCCTCCTTGGTGCCGCGGGGCGTTGAGTGCTTGCCGACGGCCGTGAAACTATCTCCGCTGGCCCGCTTGGTCGCGTCGAAGCATGCCGCCCCCGCCGCCGACGAAACCGACCCCATCGTCCTGCATGCACGCTTTGTGTTCTCCAGCCCCGCCGGAACGCTGCACGAACGCCGATCTGTCGCGGGCTCCAATCCGATCGTGGACCGTTTCTCCAGTCCGCACGCCGATCTGGATCATGCGATCGCCTCGGATCGCCGTCTCCACTCCGAACATGGCGCTGCGGCCTGCCTCCGCTGGCGGACCCGTCTGCGGGACGATCGATTTTCGGCAATCACAGAATTGCGCCGCCATTGCGATGCAGCGCCGACAGAAAGCCACATCGCGCTCATCGGGCTCGTTCGGCGTCTGGCGTTGGTTTCGGAACTCTCCGGCTGGCTGGGTGCGGTGGCGCTGCGATCAAAGGGCGACGACCATCGATCGGTGGCCACCGCCGTGGCGGCCCTGGGCGATGCCGATGGCCCCGCGGTCCGCAAGGTCCTCTCGATGCTGTGCGGACACCACGATTCTCGAATCCGCGCCAACGCCGTCGAATCGCTGGGCCGCCTCATCCGCCGCGGCGACGCCGACGCCACGCTCCTCGTAGACACGAAGCCCGATCCTCACCACCGTGTCCGTGCCAACGCCATCCGGGCGTTGTTTTCTCACGACGCCGCCGTGGAGCGATGGCTCTTCGACATGCTCGTGGATGACCGCGTCTCTCACCGGATCGCTTCCGCCTGGGTGGCCCGGCGCGTCCCGCTTTCGGCCGTGCAGGCACCGCGCCTGAGCCAACTGGCCCTGGTCGAACCCGACTCCCGTGTGCAGCACGCCCTCCACAACGCCCTCGAACGCATCCTGCACCCTCACCGGTTCGCGTGGCGCAGCGGAGCCCTCTCGCGTACCGACCGCGACCCGCGCTGGCCCCAATCTCACCCTCCATTATCACGCCCGGACGATTCTCCCATTTTCCGGCCGCGGCTCGTCGCCTGAACCCGCCCCAACTTACCAGGAAACGCACCACATGGGAACCATTTCCCTTTTCGCCGATCTTGAGCCGATCCGACTGATGACCGGGGAGGTGACTCCCTCTCCCGAATCGCCGGTCTCCGCGCCAATCCTCGTCGCGTTCGCTGCCGGAGGCGCGATCCTCGGATTCGTCATCCTCGCGGTGCTTCGACGCAAGAACGCGCGGCACCCTGCCGACGCCGCGTTCAACCGGATGGCCCGGGATCTGAAGCTCTCGCGCCGCCAGCAGCGAGCCCTACGGCTCGAAAGTCGGGCCACCGGGTGTCACCCGATCGCGGCCCTCTTGGGGCCCACCGCCATGAGGTAACGGAATGCGTCGCGCGGGCCTACAAGGGACGGAATCGGACCTTTCTTGAAAGGAAAGTCGATGCGATCCCTACCCCACGCGGTCTGGTGCATTCTGCTCGCCGTCAGTTCCTTCGTCGCAACGGCCCAGGAGCCAGCGACACCCGCGACGGGGGCGTTGGCTCTCGCGCCATCCGCC
The DNA here is from genome assembly GCA_964549785.1 of uncultured Phycisphaeraceae bacterium. GTDB lineage: Bacteria > Planctomycetota > Phycisphaerae > Phycisphaerales > UBA1924 > JBEIUO01. The sequence goes on from CAZJXA010000042.1 coordinate 3,402, forward strand.
AGATACATGCGCGTCGACGATTCCGACCCCGACCGCATCAAACTCCAAATATCGAGCCGGACGTTGGTCCCGGTCTCGGGAACCGGTGCATCGGTAGAACTTGTCGGCGTCGTCCACGTCGCGGACGCCGCGTATTACCGGGAACTCCAGACATTCCTGGACGGTTTCGATCTCGTGCTCTACGAGGGAGTCAAACTCAGCGGACTGGGGAACGCCCCGCCGGGTCTCGACGCCGACCAAGTCTCTCGGGTGATGCAAACCAAATCCCGGCTGCGCAAACTCGCCGTCCTCATCCAGCGGACCCAAGCCCGGGGCGAGCCGCTGCCCGAATCGCTTTCGAGTCTCGTTGGAGCACTTGAGAGTCCCATTCAGCACGTCGCAACTTCCCTGCTCACTGATGCCTGGGGTCATCCCGTTATATACACATGGTCGACAACAACGGTGGGTGACCAACCCCCGCGCTCCACCTACGACCTGCACAGCCTCGGTGCCGATGGTGCCGACGGCGGTGGGGGCGCGGCGGCGGACCTCTCGTTCAGCGCACAGGAGCCACTGGGCGACCACGAGAAACGCCGCAGACCCAGCCCGATGTCGAAACTCGCTTCCGCCCTGGGCCTCGAATTCCAGTCGGCGATGGACTACACGCGGGCGAAGTGGCGAAACAGCGACCTCGCCATCGACGTCCTCCGCCAGAAACTGAAAGCGATCGGCGCACCGGGCGAAGAGTTCTTGGATTTTATGGACGGAACGTCCGGAAGCTTGAAAGCAGGACTGCTCCTCCTGGGATTTGTCGAGCGTGACCCGAATCTGGCCATGATGGGAAAACTCATGCTGGTGGAAACCGGCCGCGACGATGCCAAGGGCGACGCCAACCCCGAGAGGGACGCCCGCAAGCAGGTGATCTTGATCGACCGCAACACCGAAGTGCTCCAAGACCTGAGAAGAGTGATCGACGACGAACCCCTCCACGGCCGCATCGCGCTCTTCTACGGCGCAGGCCACATGCCCGACTTCGAGTACCGGCTCGTGAACGAGTTCGGATACCGCTTCGCCGCGGCCAGATGGTTCACCGCCCTGGAGGTTGATCTCCGCTCGGCGCCCGGCGGCCTCAAGCAGGGCCAGCAGTTGCAACGCATGGTCCGCAAGTCCGCCGAGAATCGCGGCTCACGCAAACGTGCTCGATGAAGCGTCCGCCGGAGCCGTTTCCGTGCTCATACGCTTCCGGCTCGACGGCCCCCGCGTAACCACTCGCCCCCCGCCGCGTATCAATCCGCGATCCGTTGCCCATCCTCATTGGAAAACTTCCATGTTTCTCCGCCCCGTGCTCGCCGCCGCCGGCATTCTCCTGGCATCTCCATTCTCCTCCGGCCAGGTCGCGGCGCCGGTCGATCCATCCGGCTCCGTCACGCATAACGCCCCGAAATACATGCGGGTCGATGATTCGTCCGCCGACCGCGTCAAACTGCGGATTTCCAGCCGCACCATGGTTCCCGTCTCCGGCAGCGGTCCCGCCGTCGATCTCGTCGGTGTGTCCCACATCGGTGACGCCGCCTATTACGAAGAACTCCAGACCTTCCTCGACGGCTTTGACCTCGTCCTCTACGAAGGCGTCAAGCCGGGCGGCATGGGAACCGCGCCGGGCGATGCGGACGCCGGTGATGCCTCAAAGGTGAAGGTCACCAAGGCCCGCCTTCGGATGCTCGCCACCCTCATCGAGCGGAACCGCACCAAGGGCGTCGCCTATCCCGAATCTCTTTCTACCGTCATCGACACCCTCGACGGCACCATGAAGAAGATGGCCACCGCCGCTTCCACCGACGCCTGGGGGAACACCATCATCTACACCTGGTCGAAGGTATCGACGGGCGATCAACGCCCGGCCCGCCATACGTTCGATCTTCTCAGTCTGGGTGCCGACGCGTCCAAGGGCGGCGATGGCGCCGCCGCCGACCTCGCCTTCAGCATGCAAAAACCGCTCACCAAGGCCGAGAAGCAGGGCGGCGAAGGCATCCAGATCAAACTCGCCAACGCTCTGGGCCTGCAGTTCCAGTTATCCGCGATCAATTACACCCGCGACTCCTGGCGTAACAGCGATCTCGCCATCGATGAAGTCCAGCAAAAACTCGAAGAATCCGGTGCTCCCGGTGACGCCTTCTTCAGCCTGATGGACGGCAGCTCGTTCGGCTCCAAACTGCTCGGCTTTCTGCTGGGTTACGTCGAACGCGACCCGCAGATGGCGATGCTCATCAAGTTGATGCTCGTCGAGACCGTCGCCCACGCCGACGCCCTCATGGAGGCCCAGCCGGGAGCCATGGGCCGCTTCATGAAAGTGATCGTCATCGACCGCAACACCGCCGTCCTCGAGGACCTGCGGAACGTGATCGACACCGAACCCGACATCAAGCACATCGCCCTCTTCTACGGCGCGGGTCACCTCCCCGACATGGAAACCCGGCTCGAAAAAGACTTCGGCTACCGCTTCGAAAAAGACGCCTGGTTTACCGCCATGGATCTGGACCTCGCGTCCGTTCCCGGCGGCCGCAAGCAGGCCGACCAGATGCGCCGCATGATCCGCCAGATGATCGAGAAGCAAAAGTCGCAGTCGCGCGAAGAGTGACCCCGCGGCCGTCAGGTGTCCATCATCAACGCCCGCGCCAAACCCTGCGCGAGCCCGGGCTCCGCGTGCGTCACGTACAGCCGGTTGCACTCCACCCAGCAGGCGTGCGAATACGCCTGACCGTGCATCTGGCGAGAGACATCCTCACGCGGGTTGCTCTGATCGTCCTCGATCAGGATCATCCGTGGCCGCCACCTCGCGAGTGTGAATCCCTTCAGGGCTTCAACCTCATGCCCCTCGACGTCCAGCGACACGAGGTCAATCGGCCCCGTGTGCGATTCCAACAACGCATCGAGCGTGGTCGCCAGCACCTTCACCGTCGTTCGCGCTGCGTTCTGCTGCTCGATCGACGCCGCGTGCTGGCTGGTCCCCGGAACATACGACAGCATCCCCCCATACCGGTCCTCGACCGTCACAAACTCCACCGTCGGCCCATGGCCGGGGGCCGTGAGCACCGCCTGAACCACGCGGCTGTTCGGTCGATTCACCCCGCACTCCCGGCTCCGCACCGGGTGCGGCTCCACCAGCAACCCCGTCCACCCCATCGCTTCCAACGCATACGTCACCGAAAAGTTCACCCCATCAAAGGCCCCGGCCTCAATGAAGAAGCCCGACGTCGGCCGCCCCAAGGCTTCCCACGCCACCTGATCCTCCGCGAACTGCGCGCGGAAATCGATGGGGAACCGCGGCGTTACGCCCGCTTCTCGGCAGACGTTCCCGGCCTCAAGCGTCGCGATTCGCTGCCGGCACCGCGTGATCGCCGACAACGCCTGAATCAGACCGATCTGCGTCCGTTGCAACTCTCCGGTTAAATCCTGCCCCATCGGCGTGTGCTCTCCAAAGTCGCTCCAGGTGGCCGGGTTGCCCCCAAGTTCGCGGCTCGACTGTAGCGAACGCCGACCGAAGCAATCCGGGCTCCCGGCGATCGCTCGGAGCAGTTTACCGCGTTGATCGCAGAGTAACCTCGCGACGCTGCACCGACTCCGCCCCCTCTCCCGTCGATACCTCTTGGCCCCGCACCGTGATCTTGACCGCCCGCCCCGAGAACAACCCCTTCTCGATCAGCGTCGCGACCGCCGCCTCCGCCGTGTTCGGGGTGGTGCCGCCGATGGACGCCAAAACATCCCCCGCTTCAAGCCCGCCCCGCGACGCCGAACTCTCGTCCTCCACGAGCGCGACCACCGGCCCATCCTCCGAGTCGCGGATGGCAAGCCCGAACTGTTCGTACAACACCTTCCGGTACTTGTCGATCTCCACTTCCCGCGGCACACTCCCCAGCGTCACCGACAATTCCATCGTCTCGCCTGCCCGCCAGATGCTCAGGGTCACCACATCCCCCGGCGACGACGACCCGACAATCGCCCGCAGCGATTCACCGTCGCCCGCCGGTTCGCCGTTGATGTGCGTGATGAAATCGCCGCGCCGCACCCCGGCCTTCGCGGCACCCGATCCGCGCATCGCGTCGCTGACGAGGAGGCCGCGCCCTTCGTAGCCATCCGTGCCGTATTCCTCGCCGCCCCGATACTGGATCCCCAACCACCCGCTCGCCAAAGGCTGCCCTGACAGCATCCGCGCCACGCGGTTCTCGATAGTCGTCAGCGGGATCGCGAAACTGATCCCCGCCGATTGCCCTTCCACGCTGCCGCGGCTCCGCTCCGCCGTCGCGATCGCGACATTCATCCCCACCACACGTCCCCGAATATCGACCAGCGGCCCCCCCGAGTTGCCCGGGTTCACGGCGGCATCCGTCTGAATGAAGTTGGAAATCCCCGAATAGCCAGTCGTGGCCTGCGCGCTCCGACCCAAGCCCGAAACGATCCCCTCCGACATCGAAAACTTGAACCCAAACGGCGAGCCGAAGGCATACACCCGGTCTCCCCTTCGTATCCGTTGGGCCGTGGCACGGACCGCCGGAATAAGGTGCGATGCCGCTTCAACCTTGAGAACCGCCACATCCGCGAACAGATCGCTCCCGACCAGTTCGGCCTTCGCCACCCGGCCATCAAAAAACTGGACATAGATGTCCCGAGCCCCGTCGACCACGTGCGCGTTGGTGATGATGTGCCCGGCATCGTCGTAGACCCATCCGGCCCCCGACGAGCCCCGCGACATCCGCGTCCCGCCCGCCGAAGCCACGACGTCAATGTGGACGACCGACGGTTCCACCGCGTCGGCGATGTTTCGCGTCGCTTCGTTCAACCGTTCGAGGACGTCGTCGAGTTCCAGCGACTGCCGAGCCACATTCACGACCGCCCGCGTTCGCTCGGACGAAACCGCACGAATCGCACCTGGAGCCGCCAGCAACACCGTCATCGCCGTCAGGAGAACCACAAACGCAGGTCCATACGAAACGAATCGACGCATGAAAGTGAATTCCTTCCCGGCTGCCGCCGCCCGTCCATAACGTCCCCACGGCCCACCCTCAAATCGTCCATCGGCCGTCGTTCATCCATCCGAAACGTCAAACCAACGACCACCCGATCCACAACCGTACCTTCATCCATTCGCAATTGTTCGCCCCGTCGATTCGGGCGCGGGCTTTTCTCCCGTTTTCACGCCCGCGACGCTTCCAACGCCCCCATAACCCCCGCCACCGGGCCGTCGGGTTGTCACCCGCGTCACCCATTCCCGCCCCGCCGCTTCGACGACTGCCGCCACATCCGCCGCCGCCTCCGCAAACCGCGGCGGCGACTTGGACATCCCCAGAAGGTCGTGGACGACCAGCACCTGCCCGTGACACTCCGGGCCCGCCCCGATTCCGATGAGCGGGATGGACGTTGCCTCCATGACCCGCTTGGTCACCGTTTCCGGCACCGCTTCGATCAAAAGCATCACCGCGCCCGCCGCCTGCATCGCCGCCGCGTCCGCCACAATCGATGCGGCTTCCGCATCGGTCCTCCCGGCACCGCCATATCCGCCCCTGAGGGCTGCCCGCTGCGGCCTGCTGCCGATATGCGCCACCACCGGCACGCCCGCGCGAGTCAGTCTCTCAACCAGCCCGGCGAACGACGCATCCACCTCCAGTTTCACGACGTCCGCGCACCCTTCCGTCATAAACCGCCCGGCGTTCCGGATCGCCTCCCCTTCCTCCGCCTGATACGACATAAACGGCATGTCCGCCATCACCAGCCGCGACGGCCCACCCCGCTTCACCGCCGCCGTGATCGTGAGCGCAAACTCCAAGGGCATGTCGATGGTGCGCTCAAACCCCAGCACCACTTCCGCGGCCGAATCACCCACCAGCAGCACAGGCACCCCCGCCCGCTCTAAAATCCGGGCCATCGTGGCGTCGTAACACGTCAGGCACGCGAACGGCTCGCCCGCGGCCGACATCGACCGAATCGTCTTGATGGTGATCCGATCGACAGGAGTCCGGGGTTCGCGGTGCGACATTGCTCAATGGTACCGTTCGACCGCCAACCGCACGCCGCTACGCTTCTTGCCGATGCCCCGCGTACTCGTCGGCGAATTGATGGACCGCCCCGACGCCGACCCCGCGGAACTCAAGAACGCGCTCGCCTACATCCGCTTCGTCAATCGTTACTTGGGCGGTTCCGAAGGGCTCCTTCGTCACCTTCGCGAATGGCAGCCGGCCCTTCCCCAATCGTTCACGCTCCTCGACATTGGCACCGGAACCGCCGACATTCCCCGCGCTGCCCACGCGTGGGCCGCCTCCCGCCGCCTCACCCTCCACTCGACCGCCCTCGACCTCCACCAAACCACCCTCGATTTCGCCCGCCAGCACATCGCGGACACCCCCAACATCACGCTTCTTGAGGCCGACGCCCTCACCTTGGGCACCCTCTTCCCACCCCGATCCTTTGACATCGTTCACATGGGCATGTTCCTCCACCACCTGACCGACGGCGACGTCCTCACCGTACTCCGCCAGGCCCACGCGCTGGCCCGCATCGGCGTCGTCTGGAATGATCTCCGCCGCTCCTCTCTCTCCAAGGCGGTCCTGCAACTCTTCCTGATCGGCCAATCTCACATGGTCCGCCACGACGCCACCGTGAGTATTGACGCCGGTTTCACCAAGCCCGAAACCCGCGCCCTCGCCCGGGCCGCCGGCTGGTCCGACCCACGCTACCGACTCGGCCCGCTCTTCTACCGCTTCACCGTTTCGTCACGGACTTTGCCCCCGTGAACTCCGCGATCGTCATCGGAGGCGGCGTTGCGGGTGCCACCCTCGCCACCCTCCTTGCCCGGGCCGACTGGGCCGTCACGCTGGTCGAATCCGCCCGCTTCCCGCGCATCAAGGTGTGCGGCGAATTCATCAGCCCCGCCGCCACCGAATACCTCGAAAACATCCTTCCCCCCGCCGCCCTCGCGGCCGTGGGCGCCTCCCGTATTGACACCTTCACCCTCGAGTGCGGCGGCCCCGCGCCTTGGTGGGTCCGGTCTTCAGACCGCTCTCTTTCCACGACCTTTGCCTCCCCCGCCTGGGCTCTCAGCCGGGCCACGCTCGACACCGCGCTTCTGGCCGTGGCCGCGAGTGCCCACGTCACCATCCTTCAACCGGCCACGGTCCGCGGCGTCGCCTATCACGACACGCACATCACGGTCACCGTCGACGACAGCACGCTCACCGCCGACCTCGTTATCCATGCGGATGGCTCCGGCCGGCACGACCCCAGCGGTCCCACTCCCAATGCCCCCGGCATCATCGGCCGAAAATGCCACGCCACGCTCCCACCCGGCCTCGTCAACGGTGTCCAGATTCGGGCGTGCAACCAGGCCTACGTCGGCTCCATCATCGTTGAAGGCGGCCTCGCGACCATCGCCCTCGTGGCCCGCGCAGCGCTGGTCGCCCGCTTTGGCACCGATGGCGACGCGCTGCTCCAACACCTCTGGCCGGTCTGGCAACCCACGTGGCGCACCAGCGATTGGAAAACCTGCCCCGTGCCCCGAGGCCCACCCATCACCAGCGGACACCCCCGCAGTTTCCGCATCGGCAACGCCGCGGCGGCCGTAGACCCCATCGGCGGCGAGGGCATCGGGCTCGCCCTTTGGTCCGCATCCACACTCGCCGAACTGCTCCAAAACCAGCCCGCCGACCGAGCCGCGATTCAACGCCGTTTCCTCGCCGCGTATCGCTCCCGCGTCCGAACCCGCCGCCCCGCGTGCCGCCTTGCGGCCGCCCTGCTCATGCGCCCGCAACTCGTCACAACGTTCTGGCCCCTCCTCGCCCGCCACACCGGACTCACCCAAACCTGGCTCGCTCTCACCGGCAAACCGCACACGCTTCACGGCGTGTATTAAGTTACTTTTCGCGTTTTGGCTCCGCTTTGCCCTTTGCTATCTGCGATTTGCCATTTTCATTCCTCCTACCCTCCCCCGTGCCCATTCTCACCGCCACCAACATCTCCCATTCCTACGGCGAACGTCAGATCCTCCGCGAGGTTTCCCTGAGCGTCGAACCCACCGACCGCATCGGCATCGTCGGCCGCAACGGTGCCGGCAAGACCACGCTGATGAAAATCCTCACGGGCGAACTCAAGCCTGATTCCGGCACCGTCGCCCTGCAGCGCGGCAGCCGGGCCGGCTACCTCACTCAGGATCACCGGCTTGACCCTGATGAAACCCTTAAGCAATCCGCCGAAGGCGCATTCGCCGAACTGCACGCCGTTCACCGTGAACTCGATGCGATCTACGAGAAGATGGCAGAACCCAATGCCGATCTCGACATACTCATGAAGAAGCAGATCGTTCTCGAAACGCAGATGGAGAAACTCGGTGGGTACGCCGTCGATCACAAGATCGGCGAGGTCCTCCACGGCCTCGGCTTCACCGATTCCCAGTTTGAAATCAAAGTCGGCAGTCTCTCCGGCGGCCAGAAGGGCCGTCTCGCTTTGGCCCGCCTCCTCCTCGAACAGCCCGACGTCCTTTTGCTTGATGAACCCACCAACCACTTGGACATCGACGGCCGCATCTGGCTCGAGCAGTTCTTGAGCAACGACTACAAGGGCGCGGTCGTGATGATCTCGCACGACCGCTACCTGCTCGACACCGTGGTCAACCGCATCCTTGAAACCGAGCAGTGCCGACTCATCGACTACCCCGGCAACTACATCGCGTTCCGCGAATTGCGGGCCGAGCGCCGCATGGTCATGCACCGCGCCTACGAAGCCCAGCAAAGCAAATTCAAGAAGGAAGCCGACTACATCCGCCGCTACAAGGCCGGCCAGCGGGCCAAGCAAGCCAAGGGTCGGGAAACCCGTTTGGAACGGGCCAAAGAGCAGGACTCCCTCGAACGCCCCATGGAGTTCGCCACCTTCAAACTCACGCTCCCCAAGGCCGAACGCACCGGCGACATGGTCGCCTCCGCACGCGGCGCTTCCAAGTCATACACCAACAAAGACGGGGAGGTGAAGGTCCTCTTCAAGAACCTCGATCTCTCCATCAATCGCGGCGAACGCTGGGGGATCATCGGCCCCAACGGGGCCGGCAAGACGACCCTCGTCAACACCCTCCTGGGCTTGGTTGACGCCGACGAAGGCGTCGTCCGCCTCGGTTCCAACGTCAAGATCGGCCACTACCGCCAGACCCACGAGCACGTTAACAACGAAGAATCTGTCTACCGCTATATCCAGGGTGTGATCCTCCGCGAGGCCCCCGCCCAGGCCATGAGCGAACAATCCGCCCGCAACCTGGCCGGCGCTTTCCTCTTCAGCGGTGAAGAGCAGGAGCGGTTGATGGGCAACCTCTCGGGCGGAGAGCGCAGCCGGGCCGTCCTCGCCGGGTTGCTCGCCAGCGCCAAGAACGTCCTCGTTCTTGACGAACCCACCAACCACCTCGACATCCCGAGCGCCGAACGCCTTGAAGAAGCCCTCGCCGTTCCCGATGAAGACTCGGACGATGATTCCTTTGACGGCACACTCCTCCTCATCAGCCACGACCGCGCCCTGATCGATGCCACCTGCGACCACCTCCTCGTCCTCGACGGCAACGGTAACGCCGAGGCCTTCATCGGCGGCTTCACCGAGTGGCACGACAAGCACGTCGCCGAGGTCGCCCGCCGCGCCAAGGAAGCCAACACCGAGAAAGAACGCCGCGACGACGCCGACCGCCGCCGCAGAGAAGCAGAAGAAGCCAAAAAGAAGCCGGTGCCGAAGCCCCCGTCCGCGCCCTCTTCAACGGGTGCCCTCGGCCGCCTCACCACCGAGCAACTCGAAGGCCGCATCGAGAAAGTCGAAACCCGCCTGAGGCAGGTCGACGCCGAACTCGCCGATCCCGCCACCTGGCGCGACAAGCCCAAATCCGACCGCCTCGGCACCGAACGCTCCAAACTCGCGGCAGAACTCGAACCCCTCGAGTTCGAATGGGCCCGCCGCGCCGACCGCTGACCCGACCCCGTCCAACGCGACCACTTTCCGGGGCATTGCACGGAGCATCTCCGCCGGCGACTTCGGCTTCCGAAGGTTGGTCCATAAATATTGTTATCAGCCCGAGTGAGAGAAATCGGGTCGTGTCGCTCAATGAAGAACGAGGCGGGCGATGAATCGCGGCGGGTGTCTCCCCGCGTTCATCATCGTGTCCCTCGGAAGGAGCGATTATGAATCTTCACGCTGCCGCACCAGTTTGGCCCCGCCGCGCACTGCGCAAGGCCACCGGTCCGGTGGGGGCGATTGCTTTGTGCCTCGCGCAATGGGCGCATGCAGCCCCGCCGAACGACAATTGCACATCGCCGACCCCGATCTCGAACGCCGGCGATTTCAACACCGACGACCTGTTCACGGCGACCGCGACAACGAGCCCGCCGCTGCCGGGGGGCACCACCAAGGACATCTGGTTCTGCTGGACCCCGACTTGGGGCAGCCCCGCCAATGCTCCGTCTGTGAATGTCTCGTTCGGCGGAGCGGGACCGTTCGTCGGGGGCAACCAGATCGACGTCTACGCGGGCTGCAACGGTTGCCCGACGGGCGCGCCGATCGCCTCCGCCTTCTCCGTGCTCCCCAATCAGGCCAACTTCGTGGTCTTCCGACCAGAGTGCGGCCGACAATACCTCATCCGCCTGAGTGTTGAAGCGTACCAAACAAGCGGCCCCCCCGCGGCGGCGTGGCGAAGACTTTCCATCACCCGCAACGGCGAAGATGCATTCGACTGCGACGGACAGGCCCCGATCTTTAACGACTGCTGCGGAACCAAGCCCAACTTCGAGAACGACATCTGGCAGACCAACTACACCGGTCGCGTCATTGCGCACACGGGCAATGGTCCCGACCCCCTTTACCCGGTGGTCACGCTCTTCAACCTCGACCACCCGACGCCGATCAGTTCGCCTTACAACCCTGTCCCCGGGGGCCTCACGTCCGCTGTGCCCGCGAATGCCTTCCGCTACTCTCACCGAGACTGGTTCAAGGACCGTATTGGCAGCGTCTTCGGCCTGACCCTCGACGATAACGGCAATATCTACGTCGCCCATAGCGGCATCTGGAGCGAGGGCTCCCCGAACGCGTGCTTCCCCCTCCCCGACAGCCCGCTCGCGACCAGAATCGGTTCACTCTCAAACTCCTCCTCCGCATCTTTCTACCGGCTCGACACCATCACCGGCAACGCAACGGCGTTCAACCTCCCCGGCGGCTCGTCAATCCGGTCCGACCCCGGCCTCGGGAATATCACCTTCGACTGCGAGCACCAGCAACTCTTCGTCTCGCACTTCGGTGACGGCCGCATCTACCGCGTCTCGACCGCGGGTGTGATCCTGAGCGCATTCGATTTCGGAACCAACCGCATCGATAACGCCGCCGCCGCGAACGCGCCTGAACTTCCTCTCGCCCAATACCGCGATTTCGTTCCCAAAGGCGAGCGCGTCTGGGCGGTGCAGCGCTACCACGACCGCCTCTACTTCAGCGTCTGGGGCCAGAACGCCAACACCCTCCGGAATGATGTGAACGGATCACCGTGCCCGATGACCATCAGCGGCCCGGCTCCCAACACTGTGTGGTCCGTCGGCATCAACCCAAGCGGCGAGTTTGTCGCCAACTCCCGCCGCATGGAACTCCAGACTCCCGTCTTCTTTATGGCCAACAACGGTTACCAAACCGCTATCCCCACGTGCTCACCCGTCTCGGACATCAGTTTCTCAGCCGACGGCCGAATGGCGCTCGCGGAGCGATCGATGGCTGATACCTCCCCCGGAGATCCCGACGGCGGGTTGACCGCCGCCCATCGCTCCCGAGTTCTTGAATACACCGATACCGGCTCGGGCTGGATCATGGCGAACCTTCGGGGCACCAGTGGCTACGAGGTCGGGGCCACCGATCCCCGAATCGATATCACCGCCACCAACGCCGCGGGCGGGTGCGACTATGACCGTTCGGCCCCAGGGGCCGACCTTCGCGGCGGTCGCCTCTGGGCGACCGGCGACTGCCTCGTCCCAAATAACTCCTTCTGCTCGGAGTACGGCGTGACCGGTCTCGATACCGCGACCGCCTTCGGGACCACCACCAACTCTTCGCTGGTCATTGACTACGACAGCACCGGCGCTTTCCAGGACAAGACCCAAATCGGCGATGTCGAGATCGCGTGCTCGGGTGCGGCACCCTGCGCCACCGTAACAGAAACCGGTCCCCCCATCTGTATCACCGACTCAAACGGCTGGACCGGCTCGTACACCTACTGCTTCACCCTCAACAACCTCTCGGGCCGGGTTGTCTCTCGGGTTCTTATTCCCGGTCCGGTGAACCCGAACTCCTTCGTTCTTCAACCGCCGATGCAGCCCGGTGAAACCCGCAACCTCTGCGTGCAGATCAACAATCAGACCCCCGGCTCGACCTTCTCCATGCGTGTCATTCTCTACACCCCCTCGAACGAGGAATGCTGCAACTTCATCAAGGACATCGAGCTTCCAGAATGCGACTGCCTCACGTTTCTCTCCGCTCCCACCGTCGAATGCCTTGTGGGGGGCCGTTTCACGGTGCGGTTCTCTTACGCACCCATCGGCTACGCCATCCAGCACACCTTCCTCGTTCCCCTCGATGATGGCGACCCCAACGACGGTGATGAATACTTCCTCGACCCCAGCTACTTTGATCAGCCCGTCGGCATCGGTCAATCGGCAACCTTCACCACGGTGGTCACGCTCAACGACCTCCCTCCCGTCTCAACCCGTCGGTGCTTCGAAGTCTTCATTCACCGTCCTGACTTCTCCGAGTGCTGCTTCGAGACCCTCTGCTTCGATGTCCCGGATTGCGGACCGGGCGGCCTGGGATGTGTCGGCGACGTCGACGGCGACGGTGACGTCGATAGCGACGACGTCATCCTCTACTTTTCCTGGTGGGAAGACGGGTTGCCCGATGCCGACATTGACGGGGACGACGACGTTGATTCCGAGGACGTGATCCACTTCTTCGCGGGGTGGGAAACCGGCTGCTGAACGTCTTCTCCGCAGCGATCGCCGGAACGCTGCGCTCCGCAAACTTCCTGGTGTCGCGGTGCGGGTTCACACCCGCACCGCGGCGTTTTTGACCGTCGCGACCGACGCACGACCTTTGTGTGCTTATTCGGATTCGTGTGAGAGATTCCCACTCTCTTCGCCAATGGAATATCGGACGGCGCACTCGACGTTTGTGCATCGACCCCCTTTGACGTACGCACACAGCTCTGAAGGAGTCCGCAATGAGCAGTCTCGGAAGCACGGGTTTAACGACGATCATCGTTGCCGCGGCGGGGCTCGCAACCCCCGCCTTGGGTCAATCTTCGACCTACGACGTCTCTAAACACCTGGACGTCCAAGTGACCGTCGCACCGATCGACGTGGAGGTCGACTGGACTCGCAAGCTGCGAGCAATAGCCATGGTCGGGAGGTTCTGCCGCGACGCATCAGGCCTCAACCTCACACCGACGGTACCAAACGTCGCGTCCGGCGTGGTGCTCACACATACCGAGATCGCCGATGCCGGGCAGAACAACCTGTGCACCGCCAGCGCACAAGCACTCGCCGCTTGGAACCGCCTGTCACCCACCAGTTTCACCATGGACGTGCGATCGCTGGGTTCGGCGAACCCGGCCAGCGACATGTGCATCGGGAACCGCCAAAGACCCGCTCGCGCCAGCTCTCGTGGAAAGTCGGTTCTCAGAATGACCATGGACGGCGTAAGCGCCGGCACCGCTGGCGTCAAGGGCTTCAGCGCCGCGTGGGTCAACAGCCAGAACACGCTGCAGGGCTTCAAACAGCGCGCGAAGCTTCTGAAAGATCCGGTCGTGGCCAGCCTTTACGATGACCTCTCGGGGGCGCTCCTCGGCCAATGGGAAGTCATTTCGATCAACTCGCGTGTTTTTGGCAACGGTCAGACGCAGATGTTCGACGATGTCGGCCTTCGCATTGCCAATAACGCCGCGAACATGGAACTTCGCATCGAGATCGGATCGGCCATCGTTCACCCCCTTGACACCGGTGTAATTCATGTCAAAGTCGAGAACGGTGTGGTGACACAGCGCACGCTCAGTGGAAGGTTTGCAAGCGTCACCGGCATTCCGGCGCTCAATAGCACGGCGGGCGAGGCGTGGCTCGCGAACATCAACATGAGCGGAATCGACTACAACATGCAGGTCCCCCAGGGGATGCAAACCCGGGTGGTCTTCGACATCGGTAGCTCAAGCCTCAGTTCCTCGGAAGCGGGTCTGGTTGCGCCCGTGTGCAGCCTTGTTTCCAATCTCGACGAAGGCCCCGGCGGTGCGGATCTCAGCATCGTCGCACCGGGCGGAAGCACGCTCGGCTACTCCTGCCGACGAACCGACAGATCGGTGCTGGAAGACATCACCACGACCACCGACATCCAGCCCGACGTGCTCATCGTGCCCTTCTGGATCGACGGCGCCGCCGCGGGCACCGCCCCCACCGACGTTTTCGTGCGCTTCTATAACGGAAACCCCGCTTCCGGCGGCACGCTCATCTATGGCAGCACATCGGTCACGCAGGACTTCTCCGTAAATTTCACGGACTCATACCGAGTGCTCGCCTCGGACAAAACCAACTCCACGCGGGCCATCAACGAGGCCGTGATTGATGTCTCGGCCGCGCCCGTCATCCCGGCCAACACCAATCTGTGGATCGAAGTATCGATGGACATGCCGGGGGCCGCGGCGATCCGAATTCCATCGAGCCCCTACAGCACGAGCACCGACAACTCGATGAGTTACCGCTTCACCACCGGGGTCTACGCCCTCCTCTCGGACATTCCAAGCGGCCAGAGAGCCTGTATTCCTTTCGAGCTGCTCGGACTGCCACCGCAGGGCTGCGTCGGCGACTTTGATCTCGACGACGACACCGATTCCGACGACATCATCGGGTTCTTCTCGGCTTGGGAGTCGGGTGACGACTCATCAGACGCCGACCTTGATGGCGACACCGATAGCGACGATGTGATCGTTTTCTTCACAAGCTGGGAGGTCGGCTGCTGAGCAATTTTTAGACACACACGTCCACAGACTGACCCCGACCCCGCGCCGACGCTTCAACCCCGCGTCGGAGCGGGGTCTCTTTCTTTTGGATGGCTCCCCCTCTCCGCCTCCCCTCGCCCGGGCCGGCATTACTCCGGGTTGTCGCTGAGGAGTTTCGCATCGGCCGAAGTCGCGTAGCGGGCGTTCCGGATTGTGTACTTCTCCAGCCGCCCCAGATCCGTCACGCCGATATACGGATCCTGCCCGGAGGTGTACAGGGTCCGGCCGTCACCACTCACCGCGATCGAAAAAATGTGTTTCTCATGGGCCGTGAACTTCGCGAGTTCGGTTCCCTCACGGGGGTCGATCACCACGATCTCGGGTCCGCGGCCCACCGCGAAAAGCACGGTCCCGGTCGAATCAAACTCAAGGTCATACGTTGCCCACGGCAGGCCCGCCACCTTCCGCTCGAGCCGGCCCGTTGCGGAGTCGTAGAAACGAACAGCACGGTCGTCACTGCCAATCGCGATCTGCCGCCCATCCGGCGAACACGCCACCGCCCGTTCCGGGAATCGACCGTCGCCCAGCGTCAATAAAAACGCTCCGGTCGCCGAATCCATCACCAACGTTCCGCTGTTCCGGCTTGTCGCGATCAGGCGGGATCTGTCCACACTGAAGGCCATCGCCGAAAACCGATCGATCTCAAATCTCGCCTCGAACGTCGGGCCAACGCCCCCCTCGGACCATCG
>CAZJXA010000043.1:0-19070 GCA_964549785.1 uncultured Phycisphaeraceae bacterium
CTACTGATCTGGGGGCTTGTGCTCCTCCTCTTGAGTTCCGCCCTCCTCGTGATCGAGGTCTTCGTCCCGACAGCCGGCGTGCTCGCCATCACCTCAACCGCGTTGGCCGTCGCCGGCGTGGTGTGTTTGTGGCGTTACAGCAACGAGTGGGGGGTCGGCGGCTTGCTCACCATGATGGTCGTCGGCCCCGGAATCGCCTTCTACGGCCTCAAAATCTACCGGCAGACTCCACTGGGGCGCAAAATGACCGGGGCCGACACCGACGATCGGATGGCCGAAGACCACGACCGTCTCGAAGAATCGCTGCGGACCCGTCAACAACTGGTCGGGAAAATCGGGACCGTCCTCACCGAACTCCGGCCGATCGGCGTCATCGATATCGATGGAGCCCGCCACGACGCGCTCTCCGAAACCACGCTGATCCGGGCCGGCCGCCGCGTCCGCATCACGGGCGTCGAACCGGGCCAAGTCCGTGTCCGGGAGGCTCCGGAGTAACGATTCGGAAAGGGCGTCTGCCGCCGCGCGGCCCGGCCCGTTACTATCAGAGGTTGCACGACCGGATCGGCTTCGATAGGCGAAGGCGTTCCCCGTGGGAGAACCTGCATGACGTTGCGAATGTGGAAGGCGGCCGCCGCCCTGACGACGATTCTGATTCCCGCCGTGGCTCTGGCCCAGCCGCGGGCCGCCGGCACGGGCGGCTCCAGCGGCCTCTTCTGGGTCGGCATCGTCGCCGCCCTCGTGATCGGCCTGATCCTGCTGATCATCGTCTTCAATTTCCTGAACCTTTACATCCAAGCCCTCTTCAGCAACGCCCACATCGGCCTGGTCGACATGATCGGAATGCGTCTGCGGAAGGTGGACCTTCGCACGGTGGTCTACAGCCGCATCCGCGCCAAGAAGTCGGGGATGGACATCCCCACCAGCGCGATCGAGACCCACTACCTGGCGGGCGGTCGCGTCCCCAACGTCATCAGCGCGATGATCGCGGCACGCGGCGCCCGAATCGAACTTCCGTGGAACGTCGCGACGGCGATCGACCTCGCCGGCCGCGACATCCTGGACGCCGTCAACACGAGCGTGAACCCCAAGGTCATCGATGTCCCCAGCCCCAACGGCCCACGGCAAACCATCGACGCCGTGGCCAAGGACGGCATCCAATTGAAGGCAAAAGCCAAGGTGACCGTCCGCACCAACATCGCCCGCTTGGTGGGCGGTGCTACCGAAGAAACCATCATCGCCCGCGTCGGTCAGGGCATTGTCTCCACCATCGGTTCGGCCCACGACCACAAGAGCGTTCTCGAGAACCCCGACGAGATCAGCAAACGCGTGATGAATTCGGGGCTCGACGCGGGCACGGCTTTCGAGATCCTCTCGATCGACATCGCGGATATTGACGTCGGCGACAACATCGGCGCCAAGTTGCAGGCCGACCAAGCCAACGCCGACAAACAACGCTTCCAAGCCGAGGCCGAGAAGCGCCGCTCCATGGCCCTCGCGTTGGAGCAGGAAAACCGCGCCAGCATCGAAGAAAACAAGGCCAAGCTCGTCCTCGCCGAGGCCGAGATCCCCGCCGCGATCGCCGAAGCCTTCCGCTCGGGCCGCCTCGGCATCATGGACTACTACCGCCTCAAGAACATCCAGGCCGACACCAACATGCGCGACTCCATCGCCGGTGACTCGGGCGAGCAAAGGCCCGACGTCAAGCGCTAACGCCGTCGCAGGACCGCTTCGCACCATCTTTGTCGCAGCAAAACGCAAGGTGGGCAGAGGGTTCAACCCCCTGCCCACCGTATGCGTTCCTCACTCCCCCGGATCAATCAGCAACCGGATTCCCAGGCCCCGAAGAACCCGAGAATGTCGTCGCTGTCGCTGTCGTCGTCCCCGTCAAAGTCGCCCGAGCCGTTCTCCCAATCGCTGAAGAACGCGAGGATGTCGTCGCTGTCGGAGTCGTCATCGGCGTCCCAGTCCGAGGGGCACGCGGGGACGACCGACCCGACGTTCAGACGGAAAAGGCCGTTCGCCTCGATGTATCCCCCGACCCGGATGTAGTAGGTAGTGCCGATGCTGGTGGTGAACGTGACGCTCGAGGCCAGCGGCGACTCCAAGAAGAAAGCATCGTCGTTGCACGCCACAATCTGCCCACCCTGCTGCGGACACCCGCCCGCGTACACCACCAGAGTGGTGTCGAAGGGCGAGTACTGCGTGTCGGCCGTCAGTGAACCGTTGGTCTGAGCGGTGAGGCGGTACCAAACGGAACGACCCGGCAACAGGGCACACGGCTCGCCCCCGTCCTGCGCCGCCGCCATGTTGTCGCCAATGGCGGACGCACCAGTCGAGAGCGAAACGGCCGTACCGCAAGAGTCGTTCTCGGGGGCGAACATCGCATGCACAAAGGCATCGTTGAACGTCCCCGAGTCGTTGGGCTCCACGTTCCCGGCGGAACTCGTGAACGTCGCCCAACGTCCGTTGGCCGAGAGCGTCGGCGAGACGCAGTCCGCGTTAGGCTCCAAGCCCGTACGCCCGATGGAGGCCCGCGCCAAGCGGTCCGCCGAGCTGTCATACACAAACACATCGACGGAGGCCGTGGTGTCCGTGCAATCGGCGGTCGTCGGCTGACCGATCACGCCCACGCAGATCGAGAAATTGTCACCCGCTGAACTGAAACTCACGTAGCGGCCGTCATCCGAGAGGGTCGGCGAAAACGACGAGCCATTGAGCGGCTGCATCGGGTCCTGACCGGGCAGGAAGAACGGCAGCGGGAATCGGCTCGCGCCCTCGAACGACACCGCCCCCGTCTCATCCAGCACCCCGTCGTTGTCGGTGTCGCGGTCCAGCACCACGATGTTCTGTACCGACGTTTCAACACCCGACGCGAGGTTGTCGGCGTTCGTCGCGAACGCCACCACCGATCCATCCGCAGAGATCGTCGGCGACCCCGAGCCGCCGTCGGGCTGCCCGCCAGCCAGCGGCGTGGTCATGCGCTTCATCACGCCTCCAGGGTTCATGCCGCGGGCAAAGATCTCGTTGTTCGCGACCAAGTCGTTCAGCACCAAGAATCGCGAAAGGCTCAAAAAGGCCACGTGCAGGCCATCCGCCGAGATCGCGGGGCTCGACGATGCGCCGTCGCCCGCCACCCCGTTGAAGGCGGGGTTAGTTCGCCCGCTCACCAGCCGGGTCAGCACCGCGTTGCTCTCATCCAGCACACCGTCGTTGTCGGTGTCGCGGTCACGCCAGTAAATGTTCGAGTATGAAGCGCTCTCGCTGCTGAAGTCGAAGGGGCTGACCCACGCCACGTACCGGCCGTCGGCCGAGATCACCCCGTCGTTGGAATAGTGATTGCAGGTGTTGTTCGGGCACGCGCCGTTACCCTGGGTGCCCGCCGTCGTGAGGTTCACGCGAGTCGTTCGCGTTCCGCTCAGGCCTTCATCGAACAGACCGTTGCCGTCAAAGTCCCGGTCGTGGACGAAGATGTCCGTGACTGTGTTGGTGTCCCCGGCAACCAGATTACCCGCATCGGACTCAAAGATAATGAACCGACCATCGTCCGACATCACCCGGCTGCCGCCGCCCGAGGGCGTGCTGGCCCCGTTGGATTGCCCACCCAGCGCCGGTGTCGGAACGCTCACGCGGACGGTGTTCTTGTGCAGCCGGTCACGCACAAACACATCGGTCACCCCGTTCGTGTCGCCCAGCACCAGATCGGAAGCCGCGCTCGAAAACACGCTCCAACGCCCGTCCGGGGTCGTGTACCCGGGCCCCGAGTTCCCGTTGGCGACGGCGGCAGCGGACGAGGCCGAAGCGCCGGTCCTCGCCGAGATCCGCTCGGTCGAACTCTGGCCGAACGCCGCCCCGGCGAGAAGGGCAAGTGAAAGCGGGGTAACAACGCGACAAATGGAATCCATCGGAAGAGCCTCCAAGTCAAAGGGTTTGTTCGGCCAGGAGCGGCGAACATGCCGCCTCCGGTGCCTCCAATGCGACGCCCGGCTTCACCAACGCTAACGGTTCCTCGCTTTTTTTCAAACCCAACGCCGTATCCACAGTCTTATAAACCACTTGCCCGCCGAATCGCCTCTCCGATTGCTGCCCACTTACCCTTGTCCTACCCGCATGCCTTCCCCCGGTCACACTCCAACTCCCAGCGACGTCACGCTCATGCTCGACGCCATCAGCGCCGGTAACCGCAAAGCCTCCGACGAACTCCTCCCGCTCGTCTACCAGGAACTCCGCAAGCTCGCCGCGAGCCAGATGCGCCGCGAATCGCCCGGCCACACCCTGCAA
The DNA here is from genome assembly GCA_964549785.1 of uncultured Phycisphaeraceae bacterium. Taxonomy (GTDB): domain Bacteria; phylum Planctomycetota; class Phycisphaerae; order Phycisphaerales; family UBA1924; genus JBEIUO01. The sequence continues at coordinate 4,279 of CAZJXA010000043.1, forward strand.
CCCACCGCCCTCGTCCACGATGCCTACCTCCGGCTCGTCGGCAGCGGCGAGGTCGCTTGGGACAGCCGCGGCCACTTCTTCGGTGCCGCCGCCATCGCCATGCGCCGCATCCTCGTCGAGCGGGCCCGCGCCCGGGGCCGCCTCAAGCGCGGCGGCGATCGCGCCAAGGCCGATTTCGCGCCCGAAGACCTCGCGGCCGAGCCCGAAGCCACCGACCTCCTCTCGCTCGAAGACGCGCTGCAGAAACTCCTGAAAGAAGACAGACGCCGCCACGACGTCGTCATGCTCCGGTACTTCGCGGGGCTCACCAACGACCAGACCGCCTCCGCCATGGGCGTTTCGTCTGCCACCGTTCGCAACGACTGGACGCTCGCCCGGGCCTGGCTCCGTCGCGAGATGCGGACTGCCGCCATGTCCGAGGGCGATGAAGCATGAACAAGCAACAGCAGGCAAGGCTCGAAGAGATCTTTCTCGCCGCCATCGAGGTGCCCCCCGACGAGCGCGCGGCCTATCTTGATCGATCCTGCGCCGCCGACCCCGACCTCCGCTGCGAAGTTGATTCCCTGCTTGAAAACCACGAGGACGACGCCGAACGCTTCCTCAACCCCGCCGAGATCCGGGGCCTCACCGTCGGTTCCGGCCCAGCGCGATCGCTGATGGACGATCCGCCCCTTACCACCGGCACCAAGGTCGGCGTCTACACCATCCGGGGCGTCCTGGGCTCCGGCGGCATGGGGATCGTCTACATCGCCGAGCAGGAGCGGCCCCGCCGCACCGTCGCCCTCAAGATCATCCGCAACGGCATCGGCACCGCGGGCGTCGTCCGCCGCTTCGAGCACGAGGCCGAGATGCTCGGCCGCCTCGGCCACCCCGGCATCGCCAACATCTTTGAGGCCGGTGCCGCCGAGGTGAACGGCGTCCGCCACCCGTTCATCGCCATGGAATACATCCAGGGCCGCATGCTCACCGAGCACGCCGATGTCCAACGCCTCGACACCCGGGCCCGCCTCGACCTGGTCGCCCGCACCTGCGACGCCGTCCACCACGCTCACCAGCGCGGCATCATCCACCGCGATCTCAAACCCGCCAACATCCTCGTCGACGAAGTTGGTCAACCCAAGGTGCTCGACTTTGGCGTCGCCCGGCTCGCCCACCGCGCCCTGACGGGCATGCACATCACAACCCTCCACACGGGCGTCGGCCAGTTGATGGGCACACTCCCCTACATGAGCCCCGAGCACGTGGGCGGTGACCCGCGCGAGGTTGACATCCGCACCGACGTCTATGCCCTGGGCGTTGTCCTCTACCAACTCCTCACCGGCCGCCTCCCTCACGACGTCACCGGCCGCTCCATCCCCGACGCCGCCCGGATGATCCGCGACGATGAGCCCGCCCGCATCAGTTCCATCAGCCGCGAACTCCGGGGCGATGTCGATGTCATTGTCACCACCGCGCTCGCCAAGGACCGAAGCCGCCGCTACCAGTCGGCCCGCGAACTGGGCGACGACATTCGCCGGTTTGCCGCTGGCGAACCCATCGCCGCCCGCCGCGATTCTGCGTTTTATGTCCTTCGCAAGCAGATCCGGCAGTATCGCACGCTGGCGGTCGCTGCCGCAGTTGCGTTTGTGGGCCTGGTCGGGTTCCTTGCGTACGCGGGGGTGCAACTGCGGACCGAGCAGCGGTTGACCGCGGTTGCGGTGCGGCAGGCCCGCGAACTGCGCGATGGTCTGTACGCGCAGAACATTGCGTTCGCCCAGGCTTCGTATCTCGGCAACGATGTAGCCCGGATGCGCCGTGTGCTGGAGGATTGTCCAGCGGACCTTCGGGGATGGGAGTGGCGGTACCTCTCGAAACTCGCGAACGGCGACGCCGCATCGTTTGAGGCCGAGGTCCGTGCGTGGGGCGGCGCGTCGCTTTGTCCGGCCACAGGTGTCATCGCGACGCGCTCCGTCAACACAGGGTTTGTCAAGGTCTGGTCGCTCGCCGCTCAGCGCAGGGCGGCCGAGCCAAGAATCTTCCGGACGGCCGGTCGTGTTCTTGACGGAGTGCTCGCGCCCGGTGGCGACTTGCTCCTCTGCATCGATGTCCCGAAGACGGCGATCCTGTACCGGCTGAGAGACGGCGCGGCGGTGTGGAGGGCGGATCTGAGAAGCACGCCCACCAGCCCGGCCGTCTTTTCGCCAGACGGGTCGCTCGTCGCGCTGGGCGCGGGGCCGTCCGCGATCCACATCTTGGACGCGGTTGATGGGAAGCTAGTCCGCACCCTCGTGGTGCCCGGGCCGGAGGCGGGGCCGCCCGCGAACGTTGAGATCGTCGCGTTTTCGGGGGACGGGCGTGCGCTCTTTGCGGGGCGGCTCAAGAGCGACTTGGTGCGGCTCAGCACGCGGGGCGATGAACCGCCCACTTTCTGGCGGACTGAGGACACGGCCCAAATGGCGATCGCGGTGGACCCGCGCGGCGCGCGTCTCGCCGTTCCGAGCCTCGACGGGACGGTGCGGGTGTACGACGCGGCAACGGGCCAGCGCACCGAGACGATCCGCTCGCACGGGAACAAGGTGGCAGCGGCGGCCTTCAGCCCGGATGGAAAGTTCCTCGCTTCGGGCGGCACGGAGGGAGTGGTGCACATTCACGACCCAGCGACTGGGGTTTTGGTGCAAAGGTTATACGGCCATTCGGACCGCCTGTTGAGCATCCAATTCTTTGCGGATGGGCGGCTGATGACGTTTGCGAGAGAGGGGATCGTGCGGGTGTGGGACAGCATCGGGCAGCCGGAGTTGCCGGCGATCCGGGCGGGGGAGAGGGTATCCGCGGCGGCCGTGGACCCGGCGGGTGGAACGGTGGCGCTGACCGACAACCGGGGCGTGGTCCGGCTGGTGTCGCTTCCGGGCGGCGAGGACGTGCAATCCTTCAGTTTGAAGCCGTCGGCGCAGGTGGCGGTGATGGCCTTCTCGGCGGACGGCACTTGGATCGCTGCGCCCGGCGGCGACGAGATCGTGGTCTATGACCTGGCGAAGAAGCAGATCGTGCAGCGGTGCGTGGGGCATGTGGGGGGCATCAATCGCGTGGCGATCGCGCCGGATCAGCGACGGATCGCATCGACCGGGACTGATGGGACGGTGCGGCTCTGGGACCGGGGAACCGGCGCCTGCTTCGCGGTGCTGGATGCTGCGGTGGATGGGTTGGCGGTGCCGCAGGTGGGAATCGCGTGGTCGCCCTCGGGCGATGCTTTGCTCACTTCTGACCAGGCCGCGCCCTTCCGCGTGAACCTCTGGAAGATCACGGACGGCGGTGGGACGCTGGAGCGTTCGTGGACGGGGCATGAGGCGGGCGTGTTTAATGTTGCGTGGTCTTTTGCGCGGGAGGAAGTGCTTTCGGCGGACGACTTGGGGGTCGTTTGTGCATGGCCTTTGAAGGGTGACGGGCCGCCGCGCCGGTTGCTGGGCCACACCGGCGCGGTGTACTCGATGGCGGTTTCGTCGGATGGCTGGCGGCTTCTAACGGGCGGCTTCGACAACACGGTTCGGCTGTGGGACTTGCGGACCGATACCGAGTTGCTGACGCTGCGCGGGCATCAATGGGCGGTGGGGACGGTGGCGTTTGCCTCGGGCGGTGACCGGATTGTGACGGTGGCGGGGCAGGACGGGATTCGGGTGTGGGATGCGCCCGGCCTTGAGTGATGCGACCCAATGAGTTGTACGCTTGGCGGTTTTGCGGCCAGAACGCAAGATACGCTCCGGGTCCATGTTGCAACCTCCTGTCATCACACGTTTCGCACCCTCACCCACCGGCCACCTCCACATCGGCGGCGCTCGCAGCGCTTTGTTTTGCTGGGCCTATGCCCGCAAGCACGGCGGACACTTCACGCTTCGCATCGAGGACACCGATCAGGCCCGGAGCAGCGACGACTCGGCGACGGGCATCATGGAGGACCTTGCATGGCTGGGCATCAACTGGGATGAAGGCCCGGAACTTAAGACTTCTTCCGTCACCATCGGCGGCGACCCGCGCCACGTCGGCCCGTTCTTCCAGGCCCGCCGCGTCGATCTCTACAACCAGCACATCACGCGTCTCATCCAAGAAGGCAAGGCCTATCCGGCGTTTGAGACCAATGAAGTGCTTGATGCCGCTCGAAAGGTTGCGGTCGCGGCCAAGCAGACGTATCGCTACGACCGCAACGCCCTGAAGGAGATGCCCACCGTCCCGGAACGCCTCGCCCGCATGAAAACCGGCGAGCCGTTTGTGGTTCGCTTTCATGCCGCGCACGCGGAGGTGGTCGTGCGGGACGAGGTGCTGGGGGACGTCAAGTATGCGGCGGGCGAGATGGATGACTTTGTGATCCGCAAGACGGACGGGTTTCCGACGTACCACTTCGCGGTGGTGGTGGACGATGAGACGATGGGTGTGACGCATGTCATGCGTGCCCAGGAACACCTGAATAACACGCCCCGGCACGTTGCTCTGCAGAAGGCACTGGGCTTCCGGACGCCGGTGTACGCCCACATGCCGCTGATCTTCAATACCGACTCCACGAAGATGAGCAAGCGCGACAAGGCCAAGGTCGCCCGCGCCACGCTGCAGGCGAAGATGAAAGCCGATCCCGCTCTCACGGCCGCCTCCCTCGCCGAGACGCTTGGCTTGGAAGCCGCGCTCATTTCCGGCTTTGTTGCCAAAGAGAACGACTCGCTCGACCTCGCCCAAAAGATCTCCCAGCACTTCGGCGTCGCCCTGCCCGAGATCGAAGTCGCCGACTTCCGCGCCAACGGCTACACACCCGAGGCCATCACGAACTTCCTTTCCCTGCTGGGGTGGAATCCGGGCATGAAGCTGCCCGACGGAAAAGACCTCGAGAAGTTCGACATGAAGTTTCTCGCGGAACACTTCTCGATCGACCGCATCGGCAAGACCAACGCCAAGTTCGACCGCGTGAAACTCGCCAGTTTCAACGGCGACATCCTGGCCGCGATGCCCGACACCGAGTTTGGGGTGCGATGGCGCAGCTGGGCCATCGAGTTCGATGCCGCTTTCGCGGCCCGGATGGATTCCAAAGCCGGAGGACGCGCGTGGACGCTGCTCGCCAAAGTCATCAAGGCCCGCTCGAAGACCTTCCGCGATGCCTCGAAAGCGGCCGCCTTCGTCATGCTGGATGCCGGCACGATTACGTTCGACGCGGCGGCGGTAGATAAGAATCTGAAGGCGACTGACGGAGCGGGGTTGCTGATGCTCCGCGAGTTCCGTGCTGCCCTCGCCACAGTCGAACCTTTCGATCCCGAGCCTATTCACCATGCCTTGGAGGCGTTCGCACAGTCCAAGGGGTTCGTCAACGACAAGGGAGCCGTGAACGTGGGCCCCATCGCCTCGGCGGTGCGCATCGCGATCACCGGTACCCCGGTCACGCCGCCGCTGGGCGAAACGCTCGCGGTTCTCGGCAAGACCGAGACGCTGAATCGCATCGACCGGACTTTGACCCTTCATGAGGGGGCCTGAACTGCCGTCCCCGACGAGCGAACGTCGAAGACGGCGATTGAGTCACTTCAGCAGAGCCGCCCCGCCCTCGCTCTGTTACCTTTACCCATGCCCGACCGCTTCGACTGCTACGAACTCTGCGTCCAGTCGCCCCGCCACGAGGTCAACTTTCTTCGCGCGGTTCACGGGAACGAGCCGGTGGTGCTACGTGAGGACTTCTGCGGCACGGCGGCGGTTTCGCGGCGTTGGGCCTCCGATGCGTTGAAGCGCGACGACGACGGGCGGGCCGTGGCGATCGACCTGGACGCGGAAACGATCGGGAAGGCCCGCGGGTTGGCGACGGCGGCGGGCGTGGCGGGGCGCATCGCGTTCGAGATCGGCGACGCCGTTCACGCAGAACCGTTCCCGATCGCGGGCGCGGACATCATCTTTGTCGGGAATTTTTCGATCGGGTATATCCACCGCCGCGCCGATCTGCTCCACTACCTCCGCCAAAGCAAGGCCCGGCTGGACGCCGGAAACAGCGGCTTCGGCGGCGGCATCTTCGCCTGCGACACCTACGGAGGTGCGGGGGCATTCAGACTCGGCGGGCTGGAGCGAAAGTACGTATCACCCGACGGGTACATCGTGCATTACGCGTGGGCTCACGACGCCGCCAACCCGATGACGGCGATCGTGGAGAACTCGATCTCGTTCCGCGTCGAGCACCACGGAGAGGTGACGGACGCGCTGCCCCGGGCCTTCACCTACCGCTGGCGGTTGTGGAGCATCCCGGAGTTGCGGGAAGCGATGGCGGATGCAGGATTTACATCCACCGCGGTACATACCGCCATCAACGTGGCCCCGGGCGAGCAACCGCAACCGGTTGATTCGCCCGAGGCCCTCCAGGAAGATTGGATCGTGTTGATCGTCGCGAAATGATGAACGCAGCGGACTAAGGGTGAAGCCCCTTGGGAGATCAGCGGGTCGCGCGGCGGCGGCGGAGGATCGCGACCCCGCCCAAACCCGCAAGGGCCAGCGCGCCCGGAGCCGGGACAAGCGAGAAGGTGGCGTCGTCCATGTAGTTGCCGCGGAACTCGGCGCCGGTGATGTTGTCGTCGATGATGTTCTCGACAAAGGCGAGGTGGATGGTCACGTACTGGGTGCTGGCGGGAAGGAGAAGGCTGGCCGAGACGGATTCCCAGGTCGCCTGGTTGTTGTCCGTGAGCACCGTCCCAGAGGCGATTCCGGTTTGCGTCAGAACCTGCGCATTCGCCAAAGACGTGTGGGACCGGATGTTGATATCGAAGCGGGTATCGATGTTTGCGGGCGCCGCGGACGAGACCCGGTTCGCCAGGACCGAGGTGAGCCCGCTCGCCCCGCCAGCCGTGATGATCGCCTGATCCGCAGGGGAAGTGAGGTCGATGATCTGGAAGACGTCGCACACCAGGCCGCCAGCGGAGTTGCCGCTCGTGGCCAACGCCTTCAGCATTCGTTGTCCGGTGTTGGGGGTGATGCCGAACTCGGCGGGCACGAACGCGCACCCGTCGTACCCCCATTGATTCGTTTGCAACGGGCCGATGCCGTACGGGACGCCGAACTCGAAACTCGGGTTCACAACTTGGCCGGTGGCCACGCCGGCAAGGCCGGTGAGGACAAGGGATGACAATGCGACAGCCGACGATGCAATGACATTCTTCATGGAGGCGGTTCCTTCTTGCGTTCCTGGAGATGCCTAGGTGACGTGTTGTTTTCCGGAAGCACACCGGAACGTCCTTGGCACTCCGGAAGCGACGCCGGAACCCGGCACTCACGGAGCCGTGAAAAACTTTTTGCAATGCGGGCGATCGATGACCTTGCGCTTCCCCGCGGGCGATGCGATCGCGCCGGAGGGCGGAAGCGCAGCCCCAGACACGCCCGATCTACCCGGTCAACCCCGCTTCCAAAATTGAAACAGGGTCCGGCGTGAAAGCGCCGGACCCCGTCAAGGATTGTGCAGGTTGAGGCGGGTGCGATTACGAGATCTTGCTCAGCTCGTTTTCCAGACCGAAGGGGGTCCCTTGAGTGGCCCACGAGCCGGCGAGGAAGCCGTCGACGTGCGTCATCGACATGACAAACGGTGTCGCCGCACTCGCGTCAACCGAGAAGAAAACGAGGCCGGAACGCTGCACCACGATCTCGGGGCGTTCGTGGAGTTTGATCTCCGCGAACCCGCCGCCCAGGACGGTCTGGGTAAATGTGGCGGACGTTCCATCGAGGAAGAGCAATTTGATGGAGATGGCGGCGGTCTGGCTGGCCGGGTTGTGCAGGTAGAGCGTTTCGAGATAGGTTGTGCCGGCCTGGCTCGTCTCGATGAAGGCGTCACCAAAGAAGAAGCGTCGGCCCGCCCGATCCGCGGCGGCGGTTGAGTCGGAATCGGTCGCATTCGTCTGACTGGCGGCAACGGTGAGGTTGCGATCGGAGGTGTAGGTGAGGCCTGCCGGCTGATCGTTGACGAGCCCGAGTTCGGTGCCCGTCAGCGTGATCTGACCCTTGCCCAATATCTGCAGGGTGCGGCTGAAATCAGGAAGGGACGCACGGATGTAGGAGCCGCGGATCGTGACCGTGGCGGGCAGATCGCCGGGGTTGAAGAGTGTGACCTGGGAGTTGACGCCCGTGCCCTGCGTGAGGTTGGTGACAACGCCCTCGGTCGAACCCTGGTCGGGGTTGCCGAAGAGCGCGTACCCGACGCCGGCACCCGCTTCGTAATGGCTGACCGACGCGACCACGCCGATGAACGACGCCTGGTTCCCGACGTTCGCGGCCTGCGAAGTGAGGATGACGCTGAAGACGCCGGTGGGGAACTCGGCGATGTCGTTGATCGCGAACCCGCCGCGACGCCCGGCGGCGAAGACGCGGGTGAGCGCAACCGGCGTGCCGCCGCCCTGATAGGCGGTGATGGTCACGGAGACCTCGAAGTTATTGGGGTTGTGGAAGACGATGAAGTCGTTAACGTCGCCCGGGCGCTTTTCGACGCGAGCGAAGTTCCACTGGGGGGAAACCCGCTCGGTAAAAGCATCGCCGATGGCGGAGCCGAAGTCGTAGTGGGCGAGCGTGGCACCCAGCGGAAGCGTCGACTCAATCACGATGGAGTAGGGGGCGTTCTCGCGGACGCCGGGGGTGATGTAGTTGCCGGCGTCCACAATGGTCAGGCCGTCGCGGCTGTTGGCGCGGATGGAGCCGTTGGCGACCACCGTGTCGGCGAAGGAAGCATTCTCGTACTTGAGGAAGACGGTGTAGGAGACGTCCACGGCGTTGGGGTTGACGATCGACACAAACTCGCGGATGCTGCGGGTGGTGAAGCCTTCCGCGAAGTAGAGGCTGTTGATGAGGGGCTGCGAGTTGATGGAGAGTTGGTAGGAGCCGACGGAGTCGGCGATCCCGTCGACCACGAGGAAGTACTGTGCGCCCGCGGCGGTCTGGAAGGTGACGCTGGCGATCGCGCCGGGAAGCCCGGCAGAATCGAAGGCCGTCTGCGAACCGATGTCTTCGTTGGCCTGGTTGAGCACGCGGAGCGATGCACGGAGGACAGATCCGTCCGGCGTGACGAGTTGGATGAAGACCGTGCCCGCGGCGATCGCGGTGAAGGTGTAGAGATCCCGGTCGCGCTGCACCTCGATGGTTTCGTCGATGGAGGCGTCGCCGGTTCGCGGGTCGAGAGTGATGCGCGCGGCATTGTTGAAGTCGATGTCGGAAGGGTCGCCGCCGCCGGGGCCGCCCGTCGTCTGCCCGGTGATGCGGATCTGATATTCACCGCTGAGCGTGGAACCCGCGATGGCATTGGTGACGCTCACGAGCACATAGAAGCGCTGCCCAATGGCCGTCGCGGTGACGTTCGCGAGAATCGCCTGGAGGTTGATCGCGGACGGAGTATCGGAGATCAGGTTACGGTTCGCGTCGAAGATGCGAACCCGTGGGCCGAATTGCCCGACCGCGGAGGCGTAGGGAGTGACTTGCACGGCGACGTTGCCCGGGGCCAACGCCACAAAGGTGAAGAGGTCGGTGTCGCCCGTCGGCGATATACGGGCGTTGGAGGGGTCGTTGGCGGCGGAGCCGCCGATCTGACCGATTCCGGTGGTGGCGTTGAGGACGATCGCCGCCGCGAGATCGAACTCACCCGCGTTCGGATAGTCGTCGATCGGCGGGGCGGTGACGCTGACCGTGTACAGGCCGAGGTTCGTCACAAGACCGGGATTGTCCGCATCAACAATCCCTTGAACCACAACGAAGATGTCCTGGCCGCGGACAACCTCGAGCGAGGCTTCCGCAAAGAAGAAGAAGACGGCGTCGCTGCCCGAGCCGGTGGCGAGAACGGTGCCGTTGGCCGAGAGAAGCGTGACGCGAGATAGGAACGTGCTGCCCTCTGGCCGGCTGATGAGGACCGAAGCGGGCCCGCCTGCGGGCGCCGCGAAGACGAACAAATCGGTATCGAGCACGACCTCGATGTTGCCCGCCTCTTCGCCGCCGCCCGTGGCACTATCGACGACAATCCGGGTGGCGACGCCGAACTCGCCGGTGTCGATGATTCCGTCCAGATCGCTGTCGCCATCGGCGTGGTCGTCGGTGGGCGGGAAGGTGACGGTGACGCCGTAGGCCCCGAAGTTCGCCTGGGGGTCTTTGCCGGTGACGAGGACGTAGTAGTAGGGATAGAGGCGATCCTCAAGGCCCAAGCCCTCGGGATCGAAGTCGATGAACCGGATGGGGGTAACGGGCACCACCACGCGGCTGTTAGTCGTGGCTGCGTCGAGGTCGTCGTTAAAACCAATCCGGAGCCAGATGGCGTTGCCGTTGAGATCCTCGGAGACCTCGTAGACCGTGACGACCGGATCCATTGTGAACGAGAGGCTCGTGACGTCGACCGTCACGCTGGCGAAGGATGAAGCGCGGAAGCGGAAAATATCGGTATCACCCGCGGATTCGAGCGTGCCCTGGATGACGCCCTCGCCCTGGAAATCGAACACCGGAATGTCACCCGCGTCGTCCCACTTGCCAAAGTCGGCGAAGTCGTCGGCCTCGGGGATGCCTGTCACGCCGATGGTGTAGGTGCCCTCGCTGCCCTCGCTGCCGCGAACACGCAGAAAGAATTGCTGGCCGGGCGAGACGTCGGCGATATCGAAGCCGATGACGCCGCCGCCCAGAGGCGTACCAGTGCCGACAAGCCCGCCGTCGGCGGCGAAGATATCCAGCTCGCCCAGGAGCGTCTGCGGGACGTCGTTGGGGGTGAGGCGGATGAGTGCGGTCCCGCGGCCGCCGACGGTGAAGGAGAAGATATCGGTATCGCGCCGCTCGCCGTTGACGAAGGGCGACGTGCGGAGGTTGAGGATACGGCCGGTGAGTGAACCGGTGCCGTTCGCGGTCCCGTCGGCGAGCGTGCCAAGCGGGATAACCGTGGCCACGGAGACGCCCGGTGCGATATCGACGTCCGCATCGGAATGGTCGTCGAAGACTTCAACGCCGCCGACCGCGTCCTGCAGCTGGAGCGGCATCTGATGGAGAAGCAGGTTGTAGCCGCCGGTGGCGAACTTCCAGTCGATCTCGCGTTCGATGTTCTCGGTGCGGGCGTCGGGATCGGCAGGGGCGGCGTTGCTGTAACGCTGACCGCTCTCGACCTGAATGTAGTAGACGTTGCCAGCAACAACGTTGAACACGATGCGGGCGTCGCGCCGCCAGAACCGTGCCTCGACGCCGCCCACGGTGGTGGTCTGGATATCGCCCTGGACCGCCAGATTTTCGTCGGCATAGCCGATCTGCTCGAAGTCGCTACGGAAGACACGGAGGGCCGAATCGAGGTTGCTCGACATCTCGGGACGCGCGTCGGGGCGGAAATCCGCTTCGTTGTCGAACAAGAAGTCGATGTTGTTCTGAGCGGTGATCTGCTCGGCATAGGAGTCGGCATAGTCGGTCGTGACGATGCGGACTTCCACGGTGCCGGTGAACTCGGCCCGGAAGTTATAGAGGTCTGAGTCGTCGATCGTGGAAATGTTTCCCACGTCGCCGCGGGTTTGCACCGCGGTGGAGTTCTCACCCGAGAACTTGTAGTCGCGGGTGTGATTGCCGTGCAGCGGCTGGGTGTCGGCCGCAACGAAGACCGAGCCGTCGCCGGTCTGCAGGACCGTGTCGATCTCGGCGGAACCGACGAAGTCGCCGACGTCCTGCTCTTCCGAGGCGACGCCGTTCACCTCGTCGCGGGTGCCGTCGTCGTTGATGTCGGTCGCCAGTGCGTCGGCGGTCAACGAAAAGTTGTACCGCCCGCCACCGGCCGCGCTGCTGATCTCGATGTAATACACCTCGCCGCCCCAGACCTTGATGCCGAGATACTCATCGAGCACCTCACGGCGGAGTGGGCTCAAGAGCGAGGGGTCCCACATGCCCGCCGGGTCGGGGCCGGGCGCGGTCGGGTCGCGATCGTCGCTTCCGGGACGGTCGAAGTCGTAGACCAGCTGGAAGTTGGAGTCGTACACCCGGACGAGCATCTGGCCGAACGACGCCTCGACCGGCCCGACCGCAAGATCGATTCGGCTGGCGGGGCGGGCGTGACGATCGAAACGATCGTCGGTATCCAAGATGTCGTCGAAATTGACGAGCGAGAAAACGCTTGACGGGAAGGTCGCGGGATCGTCGGGGAGAGTCTCCGGGTCGTAGTTGACGCCGCCCGAAGGACCAGAGCCGAGCCGCTGGTAGCGGCTTCCGATCGGGCCCGCACCGTCGGGGCCGGTGTCGGCCAGCCGGAGCATGACGACATTCTGCGCGGCGACGCCCCAAATCCGGGTGAAGTCGCCGCCGATGTACAGGACTTCCTGATCGTCACCCTCGATGAGCCCGATCCGCGGCTCCTGGAGATCCGTAAACGCCGTCAACGCGCGAACCGGCGCATCGGTGCCCGGAGGGGCCAACGGATTGGTGATCAGCAGGCCCGCCGCGAGCGCAGCACCGTCCCACGTCGTCAGGTTCGGTGTGCCGTCGGGGGCTGTGAAATCGCCGCCGATCACAAGCACGGGATCGAGTACCAGCCCCAGCGCTTCGGCGTCGGTCGGATCCCACACCGTCAGCGCCAGTATCTCTCCGTTATCAATGCCGCCGTCGACGAGCTCAAACAACAGCGACGGGTCATACCCCTGATCTTCGGGGTCCTGAACGTCACCTTCGAGCGGGTCAAACGCCTCGCCCGGATCCGCCATGCCGAGACGCAGGATGCGATTGACCGCGACCGACGCCCCATTCCCGAACGTCACACTGGTGAATCCGCCCGCGAAGTACAGGCGGTCGACCTCAACCTCTTCGCCTGCGGGATTCAACTCCAGCGACCTATACGCCGTCAGTGCATTGACGGGGCCGTTCAGAGCGAAGTCGCCGAGAGGCCCATTGAGACCCGGCCGATCGATGCTCGTCCCTTGGAAATCGCGTGCGTTGAGCAAGGGGTGCTCAAGTCCCACTCCGTCGAACCGCACAAGGTTCCTCGCGTCGAAGCCGGTGCGCCCCTGCACCGCGGTAAACACGCCGCCGATAAAGAGCTGCGGCTGCAGATCGCCGACGCTGATCACCTCGTCGAGCGCTAGCTGAGGCGGAGGACCGGGCTGAAACGGCCGCGCAGCGCGCCCAGCGCCGGGATTCGCGACGTCATACACCGCGAAACTGCGCACGCTCAACGTACCGCCATTGGCGCCGATCGTTCCGGGCGAAGTCCACGGGCTCGCGATCCCGAGGCTGCTTCCTTGGATGAAACCGACACCCGGAGTAGCTTCTCCGTCCAGCGTCGCAAAGTCGCCTCCCGCGAAGAGCCAGGGCACGTTGTTGAATGGTGCCGCAGCGTTGGGGTCGACGAGGGCGAACGCTCCGTCCGGGTCTCCCGGATCAAACGTCGTCAGCGCACGCACCGGGCCATCTGCATCACCCAACGTGTTCCGCCACTGATAGCGCCCGCCGGTAAACGTCCAAATCGCAAGGTTCGTCGCGGTCTCAACTTGACCAAGCGGATTGAGGTAATTCACCACGAAATCGCCGCCCACCACCAGAATTTCTCGGCGCGGGCCGGCCGCATCCACGTCCCACGCCTGTTGCGCGTAGATTTCGGGCTTGCCCGAGACCGCCGTGTTCGCGCTGAAGCCCAGTTGCACCGGGCCGCCAGGCGTGTCAATCAATTGCTGATTGCCCGTCGCCCAGAAGTCATCAACGTCATAATTCGCAACGCCCCGCGTCCCCGTCGGCCGCGCCACACTCGGGTCCGCCAGATCAAAACGCCCGCCGATGAACAGCGCGCTGCCCGCGCCGTCGCTGTCGCCGGCGTAGTCGCTCAGCATGTCGACCGGCGCTGTGAACTTGAAGATGTCCGTGTCGGCGGCGGTGTGAATTCGCCCCTCGCCGGTGGCGCGCGTCCGCACGCCGCGATCCCTGACCAGATTTCCGTCCCCATCAAACGTCTCGAAAGGGTCGTTGAACACGATCGCGGTGGCCTGCAGGAGCGTCCGCCGCTCGGCGTCGGTCAGCGGATCGGTGTCCGGGTCCCGCACCAGTGTGTTGATATGGTCGTCGATCGGCTGTGTATCGTCGAACGTGTTGTTCGCATCGATGAACAACTGGTACTGCACCAGGCTGCTCACCTCGAACCCGTCGATAATAACGTAGTAGTCGTTGCCGCCCTGCAACCGGACCTGCAACTGCGCGGACGCCCCGGCGAAGTCATCGTTGAACGCGATCCGCACGCCGCTCGCATCATACAACGAGAGCGCCGGATCATTCACCGGAGCCAAGCCCGTCGGGATACCGGTGATAAATGACAACCCATTCCCGAGCGCCGTGAAGCGGAATAAGGCGCTCTGGAACGTGGGAGCCGGCACTTCCGGGAAGGGCGCCGGAGGCGGCGCGCTCGGATCACCGAAGCCGACAAACGCACCGCCACCGATTCCACCGCGACGGGTCACCGTTGAAAGCGGGATCTCAGTAGCCGCGGCATCGAGCACAAGATAGAACGTTCCGGTGCCGAAGTTCGCCCGGCCCACGTTCACTTCGTCGGAACGAACGCGGATGAAGAAGGTGTCGCCGGGTGCAGCCAGGACCGTCGCGAAGGCGTCGTTGAGCCGGCCCGCATCGCTGTCGAACGCCACCCGCGTCACCGCGCCGGTGCTGCCGCTGGCCTGGTAGACGTCAAGGCGGGAATCCAGACGGATCGAGAGGTTGGGTTGGGTGACTTGAGCGTTGATCGAAACCAGACTCGCGAACTGCGTTTCCGCGGGAACGTCGTAGCGGTACACAATGTCCTGCTGCAACCGTGTGAGCGTGTCGATGATGGGCGTGATCGGCACCGGGGGAGGGCC
>CAZJXA010000044.1:0-18973 GCA_964549785.1 uncultured Phycisphaeraceae bacterium
ACGATCGAGGGAACCGGAACAGCCATAGGGGATGTTGGGCGAACCACTGAGGTTGATGGGGCGGACTGCACACCGGCACCGTTGAAGCGGGCGAGGCGGATGATGGAGGAAGCGACGCGGCCGAGGGTCTCGCAGCGGCGACGGCTTTCCTGGAGCGAATTGGGGTCGAGGGGATCGACGGCGGCGGCTCGGACCTCGCGTTCGAGCGTCGAGAGGACGGCGGTCAGGGCACGGAGGGCGTCGGGGAGGCGGATACCGGCGGTGAGGCGGACGTACGAGGCATTGGCAGAGGAGGGTAAGAGGAGCCGCTGAGCGAAGGTGCCGGTGGAGATGTAGAGGACGAGCGCTTCGACAGAAGTGGTGAAAAGGGCGGCCAGTTGGGGGAGGGAGCGATCGCCCTGGAGAATGGCTTCCATGAGGGCGTCTTGTTGGAGTTGGGAGGGGGAAAAGAGCACCATTCGGGTAATGTACGGTGTTCTAGCGGTCGTGTCAATAGGATTTTGTTTGGATTCTGGGGGAAGGCGGAGGAGAACGCATTGGGCATTCGGATGGGCGAAGGACGGGGGGGTGGCGGTTCGCGGACTCGCTTCACCGCCGTGCCTACGGCTACGCCTTCGACCGTGAAGAAGCGGGCCGATCCCGCTTGCGCCAGGGCAATGTCCATGACACGCTTTAGAAAATAGAGTGATACCGGTCTAACCGAGCCTACGCGTTCGAGGAAACATGACCGGGCGGCGAGGTGAGAGGCCCTCCCCCCCGCCTTGAGGCGCGGCACCCCATCCGCAGCGCGGAGGGGGATTCAGGAAAAGCTTGCCTTTGGAAAAGAAACCGGGCCCGCGTTGGCGGGCCCGGTGTGGATGCTTTTAGAGGTTACCGATCTTCAAGGAAGCCGAATTACCGGGGGACGAAGTTCGTGAGTTCGTCGTCGCGGATCGGGGTCTTGATCTGATCGGTGGTGGTCTCGGAGATGATCAGTTTCTCGCCCGGGGTGGTCGAGCGGACGGTGAGGGTGAAGGAGGGACGCTGACCCGGGGTGAGGACGCCCGTGAGGCCGGTGAAGGTGAGGACGCGGCCGCTGACGGTCGGGGCCTTGGGAGCGGTGCTGCTGACGAACTCAACGCCCTCGGGGAGGGTGATGACGACCTTGGTGTTGGTCAGATCGACCTGGCCTTGGTTCGCGACTTCGTAGCGGTAGGTGTGGGGGTCGCCGACGACGACGACGCCGTCCTGGTCATCGAGCAGGGTGCCGATGTCGGCGGTGCCCTGGACGGTGATGGTGCAGGTGTCGGTGACGGTAGCGGCGCAGGTGCACATGGCGGTCGCGGTGGCCGTGAGGCTGGCGACGCCGACGGCGCGGGCGGTGTAGGAGATGGTGCGGCAGGCACCGGGGGCGAGCGCTCCGATGTTCCAGTTGACGTTGCCGCCCGAAGCGGTGCCGCCGTCGGTCGCGGTGTTGAAGGTCGCTCCGTTGGGAAGGGTGACGCTGACGCGGGTGTCGTTGCAGGTCGCGTCGCCGCGATTGCAGACGGTGAACTTGAACTCGACCGGGCGGCCGACGAAGGTGTTGGCGCCGCACTCAGCCTTGATGGTGAGGACGGGGGCCTTGAAGACGGTGGTCGTGGTGTTGGAGTTGGCGGTCAGACCACCCTCGGCCGAGGCCGAGGCGGTGTTGGCGTAGGAACCGATCTTGCCGGCCTTGGCTTGGAAGGTGAACTCACGCGACTGGCCGGGGGCGAGTTCGCCCACGTCCATGGTGTAGGAGGTCTTGCCGTCGGCGGTTGTGAAACCGGCGGGGAAGTTGTCGGTGATCTTGACGTTGCGGGTGCGGCCGGTGCCGTTGTTGCTGACGACGATCCGGACGGGGATGGTTTCGCAGACGGAGGCCTCGGCGGGCGCGGTCTTGGTGATGGCCAAGGCGGGCTTGACGACCGGGATTTCCATGCAGATGGGGATGGTGTAACTGGCGGTGGCGCATGCGATGATGCGGGCCACGTCGCCGGCGGTGCCGGAGATCTTGATCGTCTTGCTTTCGCCGGGGTTGAGGCGGCCCAGATCGAAGGACGTCACGCCGCCGTTGGCGGTGCCGTTGGGCTGGCTGCCCGTCATCCGGAAGCCCTGCGGGAGCTGCTCGTCGATGACGACGTTATCGATGGCGATGCCCGACACGTTGGTCGCGACGATGGTGTAATCGAACGCCTGGCCCGCGACGACTTCGCTGGGGTAGAAACGTTCGAGTTTAAGAACCGCGTCGGACTGACGGCCCGACGGGTAATAGACGACGTTGCCCGAGCCCGAGTTCATCGGGGCGGGCTGGGAGCGGACGGGCGGTGCGGGCTGAGAGGGCTGGGTCCGCTCCGCCGGAGCCGGGGCCCGGCTGGGCGCGCCGTGATCGACCCGCTCGGGCAGGAAGTTCCCGGTGTTGTGATAGTGACCGCCCGAGCCCGAGGACTCGCAGCCGATCAAGCCAGCAATGCCGCTCAGCAGCATCGCACCAACGGTCAGACAACGCACGGTTTTCACACCAATCTCCTTCATGAATCGGGCGGCCCGTTCACGACTCCGTTCCGACGGAACCGCGATGAAAGACCGTCCGAACCCTTGCAGTAATCCGAAGCATGCCACGACTTTGCGCCGCGCAGGCTCCGGTAGGATCCAATCCAAGAATCCGCTGCTATTTCCGCCATGGGTTCACCGATGACCGAACGAACAACGTCCCTTGCCCACCAGAATGGGTTGGATTGTCGCCCATTCCATCGCGTTCGTCAACCGCTTTCTGAACGCGAATGGCTCGCAAAGTCTATAAATTGCGTTTCATCCGGGCGTCATGAGAAACTTGCGCGATCGAACCGTTACGCCGAGACCCTCGACCTCTCGCACTCGGAACTCCGAGGTTTGGTTGTAAAAGTATGCAAAATAAAGACATACGTTTCGCTATTGTGGTCGTGGCCGCCGGCGGTTCGAGCCGTTATTTGGCCGCGGGCGGTCTTCGTGGCAAGCTCGACGAGGATCTCGGCGGAAAATCTGTGTTGCACCGGGTCGTGGAAATGTTCACTAAACTTGAACCACGAACCGGCGTCATCGCGTCGATCGTCGTTTCGGGGCCCTTTGAGGAGACCGAATTTGCCACGTTCAAGGAGCGGCATCAAGACCGACTCGGGCTATTGGGGGCCAAGGTCTGCCGCGGCGGAGAGCACCATCGCTGGCAATCGGTGAAGGCGGCGTTGGCGGTCGTGCCGCGAGATTGCACGCATATCGCGGTTCACGATGCCGCCCGGGCGTGCACGCCGCTCGACGTGCTCGACCGCGTCTTCGATTCCGCATCGCGACACGCGGCGGTGGTGCCGGTCGTAGAGATCTCGGACACGCTGAAGCGTGTCGAAGAGACGGACACGACGGAGGGTGGGGACGAGGACGATGCGGCGCGGATTCTTGGACTTGAGAGCATGCCAAGGGCGAAACTGCGGATGGTCACATCGACCATCGATCGGGCCGGAGTGTTTGTGGTGCAAACGCCGCAGGTGTTTGAGTCGGGGCTGTTGCGGCGGGCGTATGACCAGACGGACCTTTCGAGCACCGACGATGCGGGCCTGGTCGAACGCCTCGGAGAGCGGGTGGTTGTGGTTGAGGGAGACGTCCGGAATCTGAAGATCACGCGGCCGGCCGACCTGGAACTGGCACGGGCGGTGATCGGCGTGCGAGCCCCCGAGGGTCGGCCGATGAACAAGAAGTTCTGACCCGCCTCGACGCATCCAAAGAGAGCCTCTTGTTCCGGCACAGTTGCCCGTTTCCTTCGCGGAATGGGTGCGCACAGCCGCCGTATTTCAGCGGGGGCTGGAGGAATTCGGGCGATCATCGCGGGCGGGGGCGTTGGTTCGGTACCACTCGATGGTGCGTTGGAGGCCGTCCTCGAAGCCCGTCCGGGCGCGCCAGTTCAGCAATCGAGCCGCTTTTTCGGTCGAAAGGGAGCGGCGGGGCTGGCCGTCGGGCTTGGTGGAATCCCACGTGATCCCGCCGTTGAAACCGGTCAGCCGAACGATGAGTTCGACGAGGTTCTTGATGGTGATCTCGAAACCCGCACCCAAGTTGATCGGGGTGGGCTCGGCCATGACTTCGGTCGCCCGCAGGATTCCCTCGGCGGCATCATCTACATAGAGGAACTCGCGGCTGGCGGAGCCGGTGCCCCAGCAGACGATCTCCTTGTCGGCGCGGCTTTGGGCCTCGACGCATTTGCGAATCAGGGCGGGGATGACGTGGCTGCTACCCAAATCGAAGTTGTCGTGCGGACCGTAGAGGTTCACCGGTAGGACGTAGGCACTTTTCATGCCGTACTGGAGGCGGTAGGCGTCGAGCATTTGCCAGGCGGCCTTTTTGGCGACACCGTATGGAGCGTTGGTTTCTTCGGGGTATCCGTTCCAGAGTTCGTCTTCAACGAACGGCACCGGGGTGAACTTGGGATAGGCGCAAATGGTGCCGACCTGGACGAACGAGCCGCCCCGATTCACGAGGCCGTCGAGCCTCGCCTGCTCGATCAGGTGCAGAGCCATGGCCATGTTGGCGAAGAAGTAGCGGCCGGGGTTCGCGAGGTTGGCACCGATCCCGCCGACCTCGGCGGCGAGGTGGATAACCACGTCGGCCTTGTGGGGGGCGAAGGCGGTGCGGAAGAGGCGGGCCACGTCCGTCTGGTTGGTGAGATCCCAATCGGCGCGTCGGGGCACGAAGATGTTGGCCGGGGCGACTCCGCGCTCCTTCAACTTCGCCACCACAACGCGGCCAAGAAACCCGGCCCCGCCGGTGACGATGATGCGCGAAGTGGTCGATACAGTCATGAGGCCCCGAGTTTAGGGCGGGGTGTTCGAAACCCATTGGCCACCTCCTTTAGACCGCGGCGTCGCGGGCCGACGCCGGTGGTTAAACGGCCGAACTGACACGAGAATTCCTGCCCATGAAGAACGGGGAAAAAATCGAAGGTCTTCATTTGGGCTGCGGGCTGGTGACACCTCCGGGTTGGGTGAATGTCGACGGGTCCATCAACGCGCGGCTTTCCAAGTGGCCGCGGCTCCGGGCGCTCCTGGGAAAACTCCGCATCATTCCGCGGTCATCGATCAAGGTGCCGTGGCATCCGGGCATTGTTCTCGCCGACCTGCGGCGCCCGCTGCCATGGCGCGACGGCGAGTTTGCCGCGGTCTATTGCTCGCACGTTCTGGAGCATGTGTACCTGGACGAGGCGATCAATTTGCTGCGGGAATCTTTTCGGGTTCTGCGGCCGGGCGGGGTCTGCCGGTTCGTGGTCCCGGATCTCCAGGCCATCATCGAGGATTACGTCGCCCGGAATGTGGTCTTCCTCGCGCCCGGGAACGGCTCCGTCGCCGTGAACCGGGCGAACGAGTTTTGTACACGGATGATGATGAGGCGGCCCGATTCGGGGGGCGGGTTCTGGAAACGCTTATATCATCATTTCAACGATTTTGACAAGCACAAGTGGATGTGGGATGCGGAATCTCTTTCCGCGGCGATGACTTCGGTGGGGCTTGCTGACGCCCGACCACGCGGCTATCTGGATAGCCACATTCCTTCGATCGCGGGGATTGAAGTGGAAAACCGTGTCCGGGGCGGCGGACTGGTGATCGAGGCTGTGAAGCCCGGCGGTGCCTCTCCCGAACCACGCCCCCCGATGATGACGTAGCCTCTGCACGACTTTGTTGCACCTTCCGCCACCCGATCCTTTGAACATCGGAACTTCACGTTGTCGCGACCCTCGGCCAACACCCCCACTGGCGCGGCCGAACCGCTTCCCCCGGAGGTGACTAGCGTCTCAGCGTTCGTGCCTGGTTCTGCGGGCGAGGAACCGCCCGTCGACGTAATGGACGCGACCGTGCCCGTTGAGGTTCCGACGGCGGTCGGACGGCGGGTGGGGAGCGCGCTTACCTGGTCTTTCCTTGCGTTCTCGGCGTCAAAGGTCGCAGGCTTGGCACTCACCGTCGCCCTCGGATTCCTGCTGTCGAAGCGGGACATGGGTGTATGGCAGGCCACGCTCGGCGTGTACGCGCTGATGGTCAGCATCCGTGACGGGGGCGTGAACCAACTGCTTATCCAGCGCGGCGAAGCGAACTATCGGAGCCTGATCGGGCGCGTCTTCTGGTTTGCCTGCGCATTTCACGCTGCTGCGGGGCTGGTTTTGCTTGCCGCGGCCCCGCTTGTCGTCCGGGCCAATCCGGACAAGCCCGAGCTGTTTGTGACGGTGTCGGTTTGCGGGCTTGCCCTTATGGTCGCTGGCCCGGCTTCGACGGGAATGACGCGTTTGCGCATGCAGATGCGGTTCCGGGCCGCCACCGCCATCCAACTCGCAAGTTCACTCGTGCGTGTGGGAGTCATCGTGGGCGCGGCGGCGGCGGGGCTGGGTGCCCTCAGTTTCGCGATCGGGCTGGTCGCGGTCGCGGTCTTTGAGTCTCTAGTAACGCTGATGCTCGCGAAAGAGCCGATGTGGAAGAACCGGCCGGAAGTCAGCCGGTGGCCCGCGCTGATCCGTGACGGCAGGTGGCTGATCGCTTTGGGTGTCGGTTCCGCGATCTTTCAGGCCGGCGACTCTCTCGTTCTTACGGCCCTTTCGTCGCTGGAAATGATGGGTGTCTATTTCCTCGCGTTTACGCTCGTGTTTCAAATCGATCAGGCCATTAGCGGCACCGCCTCGCAGGTGCTTTTTCCCGCCTTTTCGCGTCTTCGCAGCGATGGCCCCCGTCTGGCGGATGCCCTCCGCCGGAGCCTCCGCGGCATAAGCCTCGCTTCCTCGCCGCTGACGCTCTGCCTGGCACTGGTGGCGGAACCGCTCCTTCACCTGATCTGGAAGGACCGATGGGCCGAAAGTATCGTGCCCCTCCAACTATTCTGCATCTTCAGCACTGGCCGTTCGTTTCTGGTGGCCACCTGCGCCGCCCTGCTCGCGCTCGACCGGACACGCGCCGCGTTTATTTCCACGCTTGGCGCCGGGCTCGTCGTCCTGATCGCGACCGTTATCGGCGCCGTGGCTTTCGGCACCGCGACCGGCACGGCCTTGTGCGTGGGCATCGCTACCGGCCCGGTGTGCCTGCTGATCGCCGCCCTTCAATCCCGAGTGTGCGGGCTCTCCGTCCGCCAGATGCTCCGCAGTGCCTGCGTCCCCTGGGTTCTGGCCGTTTTCGTCGCCGTTCCGATCTTCGTCGCCGATACGTTCCTCAAGACGAACTATTTGGGCTGGAACGAACTCGGGTTCACCGGCCCGGCGCCGGCCCGCCATGTCTCGTTCGCCCGGTGCGCCGTCCTCTCGTTCCTGTTCTTCGCGATGTACGCCGCCGCGATCCGCATCTTCCTCCATGAAGGACTGCACGACGCGCTGCGGATAGCGCCCGGTCCGGTTTCCCGATTCGCGGAGCGCTTTTTTCGTCTCACCCGCTCCCCCGTGATCCCCAAGCCATGACGATCCCGGGCACACGTGAGCTTCGGGCGGCTCTTTTCGCGGGGAGGCCGCGCGGCAGCTTCGCCCCGGGCGGTTATTTTTGAACCGGCTCGCCGGCATCGTCGCGGTTGTTGCCGGGGTGTCGGCCGCGTTGGGCGTGGGCGCGTGGTTGATCGGACGGGTCTTCACGGACCGCTTTCTCATCACTCAGTTCGTATGGTGGATTCCCGCCTGGGCGTGTCTCATCGTCATCGCCCTTGCGCTGCTGATTCGCACGATTGCCCAATGTGTGCTGCGGAGGTCGGGCAAACGATCGCCGATGTTCAGCCGATTCCTCACCCTCGGCCTCGTCGTCGCGGTGTTGCACGCGTCGATTTTCGAGTACCGCCTCGTCTCGCCTCGAACCCCGTCGCCCGATTCCTCGCTGCGACTCCTCGTGTGGAACCCCGCCGGCCAACCGACGCTCGCGGAACCCCTTCTCCGAGGCAAGCCCGACATCCTCGCCGTGGTCAATTCCGGGTATGGAGCGGAATGGGCCGCCGTGATGGCGGGCTTGGGCGAGCGCGCTTCGGCGGTTCGTAGCGGCCGCCTGGTCGTCGCCGCGCGCTCGCGGGTCATTGAGTGGGGAGGCACCTCGCTGAAAGTGACCGGCGCCAAAGAACGCACGTTCAAGTGGAAGGGCGGCCAGAAACACACGATCGACGAGGGATACGGCATTTACTGTGTGCTCGAAGACCCAACCCCCGCCGCTCCGCCCGGCACCCGCCTCACGCTCTGGTTCCTCGATCTTCCGTCCGATCCGGACATTCACCGCTCCCGCATGATGCGCGAGGCCCGTGCCGCCATCGACACCTTTCGCGGGCCCCGCTATTCGAGGGTCAACGGCGACGATCGCGATGAACTCATCCCCGGTGGTAACTCTCCCCAAGGGTTCCCTCCCGCTGACCTCGTCGTCGGGGATTTCAACACTCCCCGCGGCAGCCAGTCCCTCGAAGTTGTTTGTCCCGGCTTGACTCACGCGTTCCGTCAAGCCGGCGTGGGCCCGGCGCCCACCTGGCCCCGCGAGCTTCCGCTTATCGCCATCGACCACATTTTCGTGGCGCCGCACCGGAGAGCCACAAAGTACGCGACGCTCGATTTCGGCGTTGGTCACCACCTGGCGCAGTGGTGCGAGATCGTTCCTGAGCTGCCGGAGGAGTAACGAGCGGGCCGTCTACTGTTGCTCGCCATGACCATGCAGGACGTGATCGATTTCCTCAAACGCTACGGACGAACGCTCTTTGCCGTATTGATAGTGGCCCTCCCGGTCCTGGGCGCGGTGCTCAAGGAAGTGAAAAAGTCGGCCGAGAAGCGACGGGCACTGCTCGATGTTGAGCGGAGAGCGATCGACGAAATGCGGCGGGGCAGCGCAGCCGTCAACGCTCCCGCCATTCCCGGCGGGACGCAGGTGCAGCGCACGGCGTCCAACGAACTGGAGGAGATGGCCCGTCGGCGTCGATCGCAGATCGAACAAGCCAGCGAGCGTGAGTCCGAGACCCGCCAGACAAGGGTTCAGCAAACGCCCCCCACCAACGTGCCCACCGCAGCGCGGCGGAATGTCGCCATTCACACGGTCCCGCTACCGCAGCGTCAGACGCAGTCTCAGCAGCGCCAACCGCTGCCCCCCAAGTGGGTGCAGGAGCAGCAACCCCGCGCTCCTCAGCACGTTCAACGGCAGGGTGCGCAACCCAAACCGCAGGTCAAACAGGCGAAGAGCAAGCAGAAGGTTCAGCGCAACCCTCAAACGCAGCAACGGGTTCAGCAGCGCCCGCCCGGGCCCGCACCCATCTCCGCAGCGCTTCTCCCGCACAGTTCCGACGCCCACGCCCGCCTGCACGACGAAAGCGAAACCACCCACCGACTGGTGGACACCGTGGCCTCCCCTTTAGCGCGCCCGCGAACCGGCGTGCATCTGACGCGGATGGACTGGCGTAAGGCCCTTCTCATGCGCGAGGTATTGGGCAGCCCGCTCGCTTTACGGTACGAGGGCGAGCAGCGCGGCCTTGATCCGGCGGCGTAGACATGCACGCTCCGCCGGAGCCTTAGAACCGGTATGGTCGCCGCCTCAATCTCTATTGGCCGCCTCAAGCCCTATTCGGTCTGGTCGAGTGTCAGCAGCGTCCGTTCATTCTCGAGCCGCACCGGCCCGACGTGGAGCGTGCGCCGCTCCTCCTCCCGCAGTATCCGCCCGGATTCATCCAGCGTCCACACGCTGGTCCTGCGGATAACCACGGGCGAGAGCCGGAAGACCAGCATCATCTGCAAGCGACCGTCGTCGAGAAACCGGGCCTCGCTGATCGCCGTGCCGGCCTTCGTCCCGGAGCTGCCGACTTCGGAGCTCAGGAGGCTGGCTTCGGACCTATGCACTTCCTGGGGCGAGAGCGACGCCGGGTACAGCACCAAGGAGGGTTGGAAGGCAGCCTGCCGACCATGCTCGTGGTCGTCCAGCCGCGTCATGGCGATGGAACCATCCGCCTGAGTAACGAGGTGGATGGTGCGGCGCAACGCACCGTCCCCGCCGCAGTCGCCTGCGCGGGACGTCACCGTCCACGCCCCGGATGCGTCGGTCGACCCGGCGGACCGGCAGCGATATCTGTCGGTTTCTCCCACGCGGTAGCGGTCGGCCCCCGGGCCGGCGCGGAAGATAGTCGAGGCAGGGAGCGACGATCCGGATGCGCGAAAGGGATTGGGAAAGCCGCCCAAAGGTTCGCTCGGGCCGGGCCCCGCGCAACCGATCGCGGTCAGCAGTGACAGGGCGAGGGCGGCAGCGGCACCGGCACGCCTGGCGGAGTGCCCTCGCGTTTGGGAGCGATGGGAAATCGGCAGCGTCGTGTGGCGGGGCTTTTCTATACTGTGCGCATGATACAGACTCGCCGGACTGCGGGCCGGGCCCGCGGCCGACACGCCATGCTGGCCGCCTTCGGATCATCGACTCTCGTGGCGATCGTCGCGCTGGCCGGCTGCGACACCCCAGATCTTGGTCTTCAAAAAGGCTCTGACAGCATCTTCTCCGCTTTCACCGGTCCCACGCCCACCGAGGCCGCCACCCTCGCGCTCGATAAATACAACGCGAACAATCGGTATCGCGGCACGCTGCTCCTCTCCAGCGCCTCGTTTGCGGGCGAGCCGGTTTACATGGCTCTCTTCCGTGACAACATGGACGACGAAGACCCGGGGGTCCGCGCGGTTTCGGCCCGCGCGGTCGCCCGCCACGGCACTCCCGAGGACGCCGCGCTCCTGATCGAGCGTCTGAGCGACGCCGACACCAATGTGCGCATCGAGGCCGCCCGTGGACTGCAACGTATCCACAACCCCGCGGCGGTGGACCCGTTACTCGCGGCCCTTGATCTCGAAAAAGAGGCGGAGCCGCAGGTACGCTTCGAGGCCGCTTCCGCCTTGGGCCAGTATCCGCGGACCGTGGTGGTCGAAGAACTGGTGGCCGCGCTCGACGATCCGAACCTCAGCGTCAATCGGAACACACTGTTGTCGTTGCGCACGCTGACGGGCCAAGACTTCGGCTTCGAGCAGCGGGCGTGGCTCGAGTGGTACAAAGCTACGGACGCGCCCTTCGCCGCCCGCAGCGGCTATATGTACCCGGCGTTCAGCCGCGACAAGAACTGGTGGGAATACATTCCGTTTGTCCCGCAACCCCCCAACGAGCCCGCCAGTGTGCCCGCGGGGATGCCGACAACTACCGGGGGTGGGGCGTGATTGTTCGAGCACACCGACGCGCCGAGGACGGCGTTACCCGGGCCCGCGAAATCGGCGATCAACGCCGCGGGTGGTCGGCGCTCGACGTCCTTGGGTTCACGGTGCTGTTCTCCATCGTGGCTTGGGGCATCGGGTGCGCCGCCAAAGGACCGTCGACATTTGCTGTTTCCGCGGGCGGGTACGGCACGGCGTTTGAGTCCGCGCGGGAGGTGCTGCGTGATCGCCGCTTCCCAATCGAGCGTGTCGACTTTGACCAGGGCGTTATCACGACCGCCGGCAAACCGTCGTCCGGGTACGCGACCCCGTGGGATCTGGACCAAACGACGCTTTCCCAAGAGTTCAGCGACCTTGTCAACCACCAGAACCGGCGGGTGCGGGTCACCTTTGAGAACGCGGACGGCTCACCCACCCTCAACCCCAACACCGAAACCCGCGGCCGTGTTGACGTCGTGGTGTACCGAATGCAGGACTACTCGATGAGGCCGGCCAGCCGGGCGCTGCTGTATTCCACCCGTTCCACGGATCCCACGCTCAGCGCGCAGGGCATCTACCCGCAATACGAAGTCCCCTCACAAGCCGATTCCCGCTTGGCCGAGCGCCTCGCCCGACAGATTGAGCGGGAAATGGAACGTCGCATCGCTAAGACCGACGATCTCACCCAAGAAGAGGGCGTGCGGTAACGAAGGGTTCGCCGAGTCTCGAACCTTTCTTGGCAACTTGTTGTACCCCAATCGGTTGGCAACGTGCGCAGCGGGTTCTCCGGGTTTCCTTGCCTTGCTCGCCCTCCCTCTTCTTGCCGCCGAGGTCGCTTCCCCGGAACCGACGACGTCGGCGGGCATCGAACCCATGCCACCCATCGCTCGCGAGCGAGCCCGCGCGGGGTCGGGTCCGGTCCGCGATATAGTTTGACCCGGTCCGGGTCACAACCCCTTGACCGCACCCATGGAGTCTCCTCGATGAACGACGGATCGTCCAACCCCGTAAAGACCGACGCGAACAATGGATTGTCTCGCCGTGGCCTGCTCGGCCTGCTCGCGATGGCCGCCGCCGCGACCGGCGTCCTGCTGCCTGCACCGGCGGGAGCCCAACAGGCGGCCGGCGACCCGATCGTGATCGGGCATTACGGCTCGACGACGGGCAAGGAAGCCACGTTCGGAATTTCGACCGATAACGGCATCAAGTTGGCGTTTGAGGAGATTAACGCGGCGGGCGGGATCAACGGTCGTCCGCTGAGCCTGATCACCTACGACACCCGAGGCGAATCTGGCGAGGCCGGGAAGGCCGTGACGCGGCTGATCACGAGCGACAAGGTGACGGCCGTGTTGGGCGAGGTGGCGAGCACGCTGAGCCTGGCGGGCGGGGCGGTCTGTCAGGAGCGGAAGGTTCCGATGATCAGCCCGAGTTCCACCAATCCAGCGGTCACTCGCGGTCGCGATTACGTCTTCCGTGTGTGCTTTATCGATCCGTTTCAGGGGATGGTGGTCGCCAAATTCGCCCACGAAAACCTGAAGAAAGACAAGGTCGCGGTGCTCTACGACCAGTCCGCGGCGTATTCCAAGGGTCTGCGCGACGAGTTCAAGAAAGCCTTGAAGAAAATGGGCGGAACGATCGTCGCCGATGAAGCCTACAGCGGCGGCGATCAGGATTTTTCCGCGCAGTTAACCACCATCAAAGCCTCGGGCGCGCAGGCGATTTTCGTTCCCGGCTACTACACCGACGTGGGCAACATCGCGTTGCAGGCCCGCAAGTTGGGGATCGGCAAGGAGGTTCCGTTGCTGGGCGGTGACGGGTGGGACAGCGAGCAGTTGGCGAAGATCGCCGGGGAGGCGATCGAGGGCAGTTACTACAGCAACCATTACGCCCCGGATCAGGCGACCGACGACGTCAAGGTGTTTGTTGAGAAGTACAAGGCGGCCTATGGCGGTCAAACGCCCGACGGCCTGGCGGCCCTGGGCTATGACGCGGCGTTGATTTTGGCGGATGCGCTCAAGCGGAGCAACTGCGAGGGCGGAAAGGCCCTGCGCGATGCGATCGCGTCGACCAAAGGCTTCAAGGGAGTCACGGGCATGATCACAATCGACAAGAACCGCGACGCCACCAAGAGCGCGGTGATGGTGGAAATGAAGATGGCCGATGACGGCAACCTGAAGCCGGCGTGGGTGGCGACCGTGGACGCGGCGGAATAATTATTGCCGGGGGCCGGGGACCCTTGGTCGAAAAGGCGCGCCCGAAAGATGTAAAAACGCCCTGACGCGGGGTCCGTCCGATCGCCTCTGGAGGCGTTTCCCGTGTTCCGGGCAAACTTTCGCAGCACCTGCGTCGCTCACTCCATCCTGCATCGCCTCGCTCCGCGAGTCTACCCTTCTCCGTTACACTGGACTCAACACTTCCGGACCCTCCGCCGCGATTCCGCGAGCCCGTGGGTTTCCAGGATGGAGCGTGATTCATGAAGGTTATTTGCGACCGTGCGGCGCTGCTTGAGGGGCTTAATCTGGTCGGCGGTGCTGCCGCCGTCCGCACCCCGCGCCTCCAACTCACGTGCATCAAACTGGTAGCCACCAAGTCCGCCGGCGCGGGTGAAATGTCCTTGGCTGCCACGGATGCGGAAATCTCCATCAGAATGAGCCTTTCGCACGTCGACGTTCAGCAGGCGGGTGAGGTGCTCATCCCCGCCGACAAACTCCGCCAGATCGTCGGTGCCGAAGAGGGCGAGGCCACGCTGACCCTTGAAAGTGAGGGCGACGCCCTCCACATCCGCGGCATGGACGCCCACTTCAAGGTCCTTGGCTATCCGGCCGCCGATTTCCCGCCGCTCCCGGATTTCCGGACGATCGTGGAAAGCGGCGGCGCCGACAAGCTCCGCGCCGTCATGACGCACCCCGCGGGCAGCCTGTCCGAACTTGTTTCCAAGACGCTTTTCGCTACCGCGAAAGAAACCTCGCGGTATTCCATCAACGGCGTCCTCTTCAAGCGAGATGGGAAACGCCTCGA
This sequence comes from uncultured Phycisphaeraceae bacterium, assembly GCA_964549785.1. Taxonomy (GTDB): domain Bacteria; phylum Planctomycetota; class Phycisphaerae; order Phycisphaerales; family UBA1924; genus JBEIUO01. The sequence continues at coordinate 14,171 of CAZJXA010000044.1, forward strand.
GATGGTCGCGACCGACGGTCGCCGGCTCGCGATCGCCCGCACCAATTTGGCCGGCGGAGAGAAAGACGCCAAGCCCGTCTCCTGTATCGTGCCTGTTAAAGCCCTCAACGTCCTCCAGCGCATGGTTCACGACAACGAAGAGAACGTTCAGATCGGGATCACCGAAAACCAGATCCTCTTCAGTTTCGGGACGGCCGCCAGCCCCGGCCGGGTGGTCCTCACCAGCAACCTGATCGAAGGAACGTTCCCGCCTTACGAAGACGCGATCCCCAAGGACTTCGACAAGAAGGTCACCTTCGACCGGGACGTGCTCCTTTCGGCCGTCCGGCGCGCGGCCCTGCTTACGAACGAAGAATCGAAGGGCGTCAAGATGACGTTCCACGGACGCACCAAGAAGGTCGAAGTCGCCAGCCGGGCCCCCGAGATGGGCGAATCCACCATCACGGTGGACCTGACGTCGTACGAGGGCGACCCCATCGACATCGGCTTTAACCCCAACTTCCTCCTCGATGCGCTGAAAGTTCTCCCGGAGTCCGACGTTGTGATGGAACTGAAGGCCTCCAGCAAGCCCGGCGTCATACGGTCCGGCACCGAGTTCACGTACGTCGTCATGCCCGTCGGCCTTAATTGATTGACTCCGAAACTACATAATCATCGCCGGCGCCAAGAGCCAAGCGACCCTTCTCCTACCCTTCAACACCCACATGTCCCTCCTCGATTGGATCAACCGCGACAACGACTCTGGCACGATGCCGCTCGGGGATCACCTCGATGAACTCCGCAAGCGATTGATGTGGGGCGTGGGCGGCCTTGTCCCGATCATCGCTGTGACGCTCGCCTTCGGCGAAGAAATATTGGGCTTCCTCACCGAGCCCGTCCGCAAAGCCCTGAAAGAGGCCGGTTTTCGCGGCGACCTCATCGTCACCGGCCCCTTGGAGGCCTTCGGCCAGTACATGTGGGTCAGCCTGGTGGCCGCGATCTTGATCGGCCTCCCATGGGTGCTCTACCAGTTGTGGTTGTTCGTCGCCCCCGGCCTCTTCGACCGCGAAAAGCGGTTCGTCTACTTTCTCCTGCCGCTCTCGACCATTCTCATGGTCACGAGTTTCGTCTTCCTCTTTCGCGTCATCCTCCCGATCGTCCTCTCCTTCTTCGTGAGTTTCGGTTCCGACATCGGGGTCGAAGTGCCCTTGATCACCGAGATGCCCGCAGGGATGGTCCTGCCGGTAATCCCGATCCTGAACGGCGACCCGCCCGCACCCGAGGTCGGGCAGATGTGGGTGAATCAAGCGCTCCGCGAAGTCCGTTACTGCATCGAAGTCAAAGACGGCATGCCGATCCTGCTGGGTCATCCGCTGGTCAAGGAAGTCGGCATCGCGCAGGAATACCGCGTCGCCGAGTATGTGAAACTCCTTACCAACCTGGCCCTCGCCTTCGCAGGCGGGTTTCAGACGCCCGTGGTGGTCCTGCTGCTGGGCTGGGCCGGGGTAATCGACGGTGCGTTCCTGAAACGCTTCCGCCGCCACGCGATCCTCCTCTCCGGAATCGTCGCCGCGTTCCTCACCCCCGGCGATCCAACAACCCTCTTCCTGCTTTGGATCCCGCTCTATATCCTTTACGAACTTGGGGGCGTTCTCCTGCGCATCTTCCCCGCCCGAGCCGTCTCGGGCGGCCTGCGTTTCGGCAAAAAGGCCCGCGCGGCCGCGGCGGCGGCGAAACACTCGCGAGAAGCTCCCACCCGCGAAACCACCGAAGACGAGGACGATCGACCGTGAACCGGCGCGGCGGCATGGGGCATCGTCGGACGGGCTCTATCCTGCCGCCGAGGCGTGCATTTCCGCCGCTGGCGTTCCCCACCGCGATGGACGATTCGATGATGCTGGAAGCGATCGGGTTGGCCCGGGCCGCGGCGGGCATCGGCGAAGTGCCGGTCGGCGCCATCGTCTTTGAGACCGCGACGGGTCGTCGGCTGGCAGCCGAGGCCAACTGTCGGGAGGTTGACGGCGACCCCGCGGGTCATGCTGAGTTGCTCGCCATCCGGGCCGCCGCGAAAATTCGCGGCGATTGGCGTCTGGACGGTTGCACCTTGGTCGTCACCTTGGAGCCGTGCGTGATGTGCGCGGGGGCGATCGTCAACAGCCGCGTGAGCCGGGTGGTTTTCGGCGCGATCGACCGCAAGGCGGGAGCGGTTCAGTCGCTGTATCGGCTCCTCTCCGACCCCCGTCTGAACCACCGCCCGGTCGTGATCGGTGGGGTTCGGGGCGAAGAGTGCGGGGCGGAATTGCGCGGGTTCTTCCGGCGGTTGCGAAATGCTCGCCCGTGAAATGCCACCCGTTGGTGGAAAATCCGCATCCCGCCGAATCCGATCTGTCTGAAATTCCGAAGTGGTGACGGGTATTGATCGCGGCGCCCGCGTGTTCCCGGCGGGCCGGGGTTTGGTCAAGGATCGCATCCGGTGTTTACTCAGACGAGCGAATACGCACTCCGCGCCATGTCGTGCTTGGCCCAGCATCAAGGCCGTTTGGTGAGCGCGAACCAACTCGCGGAATGGACGAAGGTTCCACCGAACTATCTCGCGAAGGTGCTGCAAACCCTTGCGGCGGCTAAGTTAGTGTCGGGTCGCCGGGGGGTGGGCGGTGGGTACATGCTGGCCCGCGAGGCCTCGGGCATCACGCTTTTGGATATTGTGAGGGCCATCGGTGGCGGGGTTCGGGGCCGCAAGAGCGGCCTGCCCGAATTCGAAATCGGCGACGGCAATTGGACGCTGGAGCCCCTGTACAAGAAGATCGATGGGGCGTGGGGTGCGGCCGCGGATTGTCTGCAACGAGCGACGCTTCAGAACCTTATGGACGAGGGCGCACCGACGTCGTTTGCTCTAAGGCCGGTGGCGACTTTGACGGAGGTTGCGATCGCAGCGGCCCGCTGATACACACCGGAGTACCGCCCCGGTCGATTCCTACGGTTGAGTTTGGCCCGGTCCACAGCCGCAGGAAACCTTATCATGGCCGTTCCTCTTGAACACGCTTTCGGCGGATCGAATCTGAATCCCCCTGTTGGCAATCCGATCGGCACCTTGGAGGCGCAGCGGCGTTCTAACCGGGACGCTTCGGCCGCGCTCGGGGCACATCCATACGGCCAGAAAGTTGAAGGCCTGACGGAACTGCGGGCCGCGAAGTCGCTCCACGATCCGGCCGTTGATGCGGCGTTTGCGGCGTGGAAGCCGGACGCGGCAGGCCAAGAGAATCCTCACCGACAAACCGTGAAGGTCGGCGGGCGGGTGATGTTGCTGCGGGACAACGGCAAATTGCTCTGGTTGACACTTCGTGATGCGACCGGCGATCTGCAAGTGGCGGTGAGCCAGAAAGACTGCCCCTCGCCCGGTTTTGAGTTGGCGAAGTTGGTGGACCTGGGCGACATCGTCACCGTTGAAGGCCGGCTGATGAAGACCCGCACCGGCGAGGTGACGGTGTGGGCCTCGGGGCTTTCGCCCGCCGCCAAATGCCTGGTGACGCCCCCCGAGAAGCACGCGGGTTTGACGGATGTCGAGTTGCGCTATCGCCAGCGGTATGTGGACCTGTGGTCCAACCCTGAGACCTTGCGGGTCTTCGAGTTGCGCTCGCTGATCGTCGCGACTGCCCGAAGGTTCCTGGAAGATCGCGGCTATCTGGAGGTCGAAACGCCGATGCTCCAGTCTCTGGCGGGGGGCGCGGCGGCCCGGCCGTTCATGACCAAGATGAACGCGCTGGATATCAACCTCTTCATGCGGATCGCGCCCGAGTTGTACCTCAAGCGTCTGCTGGTGGGCGGGTTCGGGAAAGTCTTTGAGATTAACCGTAACTTCCGCAACGAGGGGCTCGACAAGCAGCACAACCCGGAGTTCACGATGCTGGAGGCGTATCACGCCTTCGGGGATGTCGAGACGGTGATGGAGATGACCGAGAGCCTGGTCCGGGCGACGGCCGGCGCGGTTGCGGCTGCCGTCTCTGGCCCGGTGGATGGTGATGTCGTGCTGCCGTTCGGTGATCTCTCGATCAACTATTCGACGCCCTTTGCGCGGCGGACCTATGGCGACCTTTTCGAGCAGGCTTGGGGCTTTGCGATGACCGACACCGAAAAGGCCCGCGAAACGCTCGCACGCCGGGTTCCCAAGCACGCCGCGGCGGTCGCGACCATGGACCCGATGCTGGTCGTCAACGAACTCTTCGAGGACAAGGAGCGCGGCGGGGAGGCCCAACTCGACCACTCGGTGCCGACATTCATCACCGACTATCCAGCGGCCATCAGCCCGCTTACCCGGCCCAAGCGCGAGAACCCGGTGCTGGCGGATCGGGCTGATTTGTTTATCGCCGGGATGGAGATCGCGCCCCACTACACCGAACTCAACGACCCCGACGTTCAGGAAGCCAAGTTCCGTGAGCAATTGAAGGGGCTGGACGATGGCAAGAACGCGGAGGAGCAAACCTTCCGGACGATGGACCACGACTTCCTGCGGGCCCTCCGGGTCGGCATGCCCCCTGCGGGCGGGATGGGCCTAGGCATCGACCGCCTCGTGATGCTGCTGAGCAACCAGCGGACCATCCGCGACGTGGTGCTTTTCCCGCTGATGAAGCCGGAGTGATCGCTGGTGCGGAGAGCGCCGGGTGCTGGCGCGCGATTCAGAGGTGATGTCAGGGAGTCTCACGACGGACCGATGTGGTGATGAGGACGTCACCGGCTTTGTGTTTGCCGATCGTGTATCCGCAATGGACCGTATACATCTGCGTGAGGTCGAGGTCGGCGTACGCGGCTTGATCCTCGTCGGAGGCG
>CAZJXA010000045.1:0-18873 GCA_964549785.1 uncultured Phycisphaeraceae bacterium
TTCGTGTGCCACTTCTCAACGTGCATGAGGGCCTCCTTGCCGGGAAGCCAGTATCCAAGGCCTCCACCATGCCCATCCCTCCCAATCCTCAAACCACACCGCCCAATCCTCTCACCCGCCGCGCCCGTCCCGGCACCACCCGCCGCGCCAGCGGCAACGCGGTAGCGCAGCAACCGGGCACGAATGTGTCCTCTCCGCTTCCCGGTCAACCAATCCAAAACTCACCCCGCGACGATCCGCGGCACCCACAACCCAACCCCCAAGTCCAATAACACCACCAATGTGCCGCTCATCCCGCGCACACACATTCCCGAAAATCTGCGCACCTTGCCCAACTCCCAAGCAGAAAACACCCCAAAATCAAGGTGCGCAAAGGATTCCCCGAAGTTGCGCACCTTGCCCCATTTGGCGCACCTTGCACCCGTTTGCGCACCTCGCCCCCGCCCCAACCGCACCGGGCAAAAGGGCGGCAGCAACCGCAGCGAGCGCTTCTTCTATTGGCCGTGTCCGCCGCATCCGCTGCAACAACGCGGCGTCCTCAGGATCTTCGCAACGTGCGGGTCGGCTTCTTGCGTTCGTCGATGTCTTCGAGCAGCGGCTTGCCCGTGTGTGTGGCGCCTTGCACAAACACCGCGCTCCGGAACTCCCGTGCCATTCCGTCAATGGGCCCAAGCCGGCTCTCACCCTTCCAGATACGTGTACCCCGCCAGCCCGTCGTCGTAGAACTTCAGCAGGCTCTTCCCCTCGCTCAGCGTCAGCCGCCCCTGCTTGCACGCGGCCTCGATGTCCTGCCGCATCGCCCGCTTCAAATCTTCGGGGTCGTATTGCACAAACGCCAGCACTTCCTCGACCGTGTCACCCTCGATGATCTCGTCGATCTCCCACCCGCCGCTCGCATCGTGCGAAATATGCACGGCGTGCGTATCCCCCAGGAGGTTGTGCAGGTCGCCCAGGATTTCCTGGTACGCCCCGAGCAAAAAGACCGCGAGGTAATAGGGCTCGACGCCCGCCCCCTCACCCGGCAGATCCTTCACTTCGTGCAGTTCAAGAATCTTCTTGTCGATCCGTTTATCAACAAAGTGGTCGATCTTGCCGTCCGAATCGCACGTGATATCCGCCAGTATGCCCCGTCGCATCGGCTCCTCGTTCAGCCGGTGGATCGGACAAATCGGGAACAACTGGTCAATCGCCCAACTGTCGGGCATCGACTGAAACAGTGAGAAATTGCAGAAGTAAATATCCGACAGGAGCTCGGGCAGCGACTCAAACTCCTCGGGAAGATCACCCTTTTTGGCCGCCCGTTCGAGAATCTTGTGCCCGATGGCCCAGAAGAGCCGTTCCGCGGCGGCCCGCATCGGGAGATTCATGTACCCCAGGCTGAACAAACTCATCGCTTCGTCGCGTGCTTGGGTGGCGTCGTGAAAGGCCTCGCGGAGGTTCCGGTCGGTCATGTTCCGGTAGACATCGACAAGGTCGAGCAGCGGCTGGGGGGGCTCGGTCTCGCCTTTCAACAGGGCGTCGATCGATTCAATATCCGGGTCCGATGCAAACTTGCTCGTCCCCAACACGTCCATCACCAGAACGCTCGAATACGCGACCATCGCCCGACCCGATTCGCTCAGAATCTTGGGGTGCGGCACCCCAGCCGCATCGCACACGCTCTTGATGCGGTACACGACGTCGGCGGCGTACTCCGCGATCGTGTAATTGATGCTGCTGCTCCACGCCGATTGCGAGCCGTCGTAGTCGACGCCCATGCCGCCGCCGATATCCAGCATCGTCAGCCCGGCACCCATCTTGTGGAGTTCGCAGTAAATGTGCGAGAGTTCGTTCACCGCGTTCTTGAAGACCCGGATGTCGTACAACTGGCTCCCGACGTGGCAGTGCAGCAGGTTCAGGCAGTCCAGCATGTCGTGCTTTTTCAGATACTCGACCGCCTGCAAGACCTCAGAAACAAACAGCCCGAACTTGCTCCGCACGCCCGCGCTGCTCTCCCACCGCCCCGCCCCGCGGCTCGATAGTTTCACCCGCAGCCCGATCTTCGGACGCACGTTGTACTGCTTCGCGTGCTTGACGACGAGTTCCAACTCCGTCCACTTTTCCACCACCGGGATGATGTTCCGCCCCAGTTTCGTCGCGAGCGTCACCGTCTCGATGAACTCATCATCCTTGAAGCCATTGCAGATGATCGGCATCCCGTTGACGCCCGCCCCGCCCGCGCTCGCCGAAAGCCCCAGCACCGCGAGCAGCTCGGGCTTGCTGCCCGCCTCCAGCCCGAAGTTGAGTTCCACCGCAAGATTCGCGATCTGCTCACACACATGTCGCTGCTGATTGACCTTGATCGGGTAGACGCATGAATAGCCCCCCCCGCTCCCTCCCGGCCCCGCCGCCCCATATTGCTGCTCCGCCATCGCATCATCAAACGCCGTGCGGATCTCGCGGAGCCGGTGCACCAGAATGTCGTTGAACCGCAAAAGCACCGGCGTGTGCACGCCTCGGGCCTTCAACCCTTCGATCACCTCATGAAGGTCGATCGACTTCGCAGGGTCCTTCGTCGGGATCACCGAGAGGTGCCCGTCGGGCGTCACGCCGACATACCCCTTGCCCCAGTCCGGCACGCCGTACAACTGCGCGGAGTCGGCCGCCGTCCATTGGCCGTGGATAAACGTCGAGCGGGTGGAGATCGTGGCCATCGTGAGCGAGTGGTCCTTGCCCCACGGTTGGAGCGGTTCAAAGCGCGTAAGGAGTGTTCAGTGCCCGCCACCGTCGCGGGTCCACCTCCCTGACGAAAACGATATGCGGGGAGGAAGGAAGATGAGCGGATAAAGACGTTCGCCATCCTCCGCCTATCCGCCCATCTGCTACCGCTTCAGCAAGCCCGAAACCGCCGCTGCCAACTGGTCGAATCCGAACGGCTTGCGGAGGCGAACTATCGGCTCCAGGTCGGTTTCGTCGATCGCTCCAGACGCGTAGCCCCCGCTGATGGCGATGACCGGCGTTCCGGATCGGAGTCTGCGAACCGCGCGGATGACATCTTCGCCGTTCGATGTCGGCAACTCGTGATCGATCACCAGCAGGTCGAACCCGCCCGGGTTCCGCTCAAATTCCGCGAGAAAGCCCGGCGCGTCCGACGTCGCGGTCGTTTGCCATTCCATCTGTGCGAACCATTTCTCAAGTAGCCCCAGGATGCGCGGGTCGTCTTCGACCACCAGCACGCGGGCGAACCCCGTCGCCCCACGCGCGGATGGGACGCCAGTCTCCCGTCCGATGGCTCGAATCGTCTCGGCCGTCACACCGGCCGCTACATCCCCCGCCACACCCTCGGCCACCACCGGCAACTCAATGGAGAACGTCGTCCCCCCACCAGCGGGCGACTCCACGCTGATCGCCCCGCCGTGGTCGTCGATGATCCGTTTGGTAATCGCCAGTCCCAACCCCGTGCCGACGCCCGCCGCCTTGGTCGTAAAGAACGGCTCGAACACCCGTCCCATGTTTTCAGCGCTGATCCCTGAACCCGTGTCCCGGATGCGGATCCGGATCGACGAACCCGCCTCCTCCGTCGACGCGGGATCGCGCGGCGGAAACGTCACCGCGGGTTTGATCTCGGTGATCTCAAAGCTCAGCGTGCCTCCGCCCGGCATGGCGTCCTTCGCATTCGACGCGATATTCAGGATCGCCTGCTTCAATTGCACCGCGTTGCCCATCACCAACGGCTTCAGGTCCCGCGGCAGTTCAAGCCGGGTTTCGACGTTCGCGGGCAGCATCCCCCGCACCAGCCCGACCGCCTCGTCGATCAACGACGCGACCGGCACCGGCCCCCGCCGATTCGGTTCCTTGCGGCTGAGCGCGAGCATCGATCCCAGCACCCCGGCAGCCTGACGGCCCGCGGCCTCAAGTTCCCTAAGGTGTTCCGCGCCCGGGTGCCCCGCCGGCAGAGTCCGGCCCGTCAACTCCGCGTATCCCAGGATCGCCGTGATGAGGTTGTTGAAGTCGTGCGCCACTCCGGCCGCGATCTGACCGACGACTTCCTGCTTCTGCGAATGCCGGAGCTGCGCTTCCAGCCGGTTCCGTTCGCTGACGTCCAGCGCGCACAGAAGAAGCGATCCCGCCTTCCCTACGCATGACTCGCTCAGGCCCAGTGCGACATCCACCTCCCGGCCTCGCAGGTCCTGCAGCGTCATGGGCGTTGCCGCTAGCACATTGACCCGCGAAGATGCCGCCGCGAGGAACGACGCGAGTTCCTCGCCGCGCCCCGGCAACCCCAGCGCCAGGATCGACCGCCCCACCATTGAAGCGTGCGTCCCATCGCCAAAGAGCCGGGCCGCACCCGCGTTCACCTGCGCGATGATCCCGTCGCTCACCACCAGCAACGCAACCGGCACCTCGTCCGCGAGCGCCCGCAATTTCGTGTCGCTGGCCGCGAGCTGCGCGTTGAGCGCGAGCGCCCTCCGCGAGAACCGGCAGATCAACGCGTACAGCAACGCCGCCGTCGCGCTCACAAAGAACAGCCCTTTGAGAGTCTGAAAAAACCGGGTGCGATCGTTCTCCCGGACAATGTTCTCAAGGGCGGCGTCGGAAAATAAAATCCACAGCGCGGCAACGCCGAGATAAATCAGGGCGATGCGGAGGGGCGCATTTCGGAGCGGAGACTCGACGTCCTGCACGTTCGCCGGAGGCACATTCGCGGGAGGCATATCACGTTCCTCACACGGTCATCAGTAAAAGCACTAACGGCGAACGGCCCCGTTGCAGCGATCCCATCGCCGCACCCCGTTCAATTCCCGTTCTTGCCCACAAGGAGCCCTCGCAGGCATCTCCCCCGACGTAGGTATTATCGGGCGTGGCGCCTTCAAATGCAAGCCTAATTTTCAGTTCCTTTCTCAGATTTCGGCCGCGAAAACCGGAGCCAAAGCCCTGAAATAGCTGCCGCAACGAGGTTTACGATCATCTCCGAAGCGCTCGCCACCAGCGTCACGACCGCGAAAGACTCGTTCCCGACGTCGGGCAAATGCAGCACCGACCCGGCGAGCAGCGTCGTGCCGCCCTCGCGAGCTCCCAGCGCACCGGCCGGAGTGACCACCCCGATGAGAAAATACGTCGACGCTGCCAACACCGCCGTGCTCATGCCGATCGGTGTTCCGCACGCGTGCGCGGCAAGCCAGAATCGTGCTGCAACGCACGCTAGATCGATCGTTCTCACCGCGAAGGAAGCGGCGATCGCGCCGCCGTCCGCGAGCATGACAATCGCCGGAGTCAGCGGCGCCACAGGCCGGAACGAAAGCACCTTCGAGATGAACGAGCCCGGGGCGGCCCGCCTCAGGAACCGAGCCATCACTACCACGCTCCCGCCCGTCACCAACAGCCCCGCCGTGGTCACCACCACCCAGACAGCATCGACCCGGCCACGCCAAAATGTCGCCGCGATGGGCGCCGCGATCGCTCCCAAGATCACCACGCCCGCCGCCGCGAGCCACGCGAGAATCAGGGTGACCGGCAGGTTGTCGCGCCGGTTGTGAATGACGAATCGCGCCACGACACTGAGTTTGAAGGGCAGGTAATTGAGGCACGTCGCGACCGAGTTCACCGCCACCACGCTCCGCCAGCCGATCGACCGAACCGTCCGGATCAGGAACCAGAACAGCGACCCATTCAGGAGCAAACTCAGCACGGCGCACCCCAGCAGGGAGCTCAACACCCACAGCGGCGCATCCAGAAGCCGATCCAACGACTCACGGTTCCGCGGACGCAGGGCAACCGAAACGCACCACGCGAACAGCGTGAGCCCGATCGCGAAGCCGAGCACCTGCACGGTGACCTTCAAGGGTGACCACCGCGCGGGCTTCCCCACGCTCATCGGGGCCCGCCGGGTGCGGGGGTGCCCGGCACGACAAGCCGGACGAGCAGCCGGTTGCCGCCCGACCGAAGCGGCACGGTCGAACGCCGGGCCCACGCTGCGACGGCCTCGGGCGTCAGACGCGGGTCCGCATACCCCGACGCTTGAACCCGGGCCAGTTCCGAAAAGTTGATCATCGCGAAGTCGAATCCTCCCGCAGCGACCGCGGCGGTCCACGCGTCAGGGTCGCCGGGCGAAGCGGCGAGGGCGGCGGTGAGAGGCGACGAATCCCAAACCGTGGTCGCGAACGCATCGGCGTAATAGAGCGGTGTGGCATCCCCGATGAGCAGCGTCCGCCCGTGGTGCCCATTAATCTTCAGCGCGGGGTCGAGGTTGGACGTCAGTTCCCCTGGTACGCCCGACTCAAACACAGTGCGTAGATAGGAATCCAGCCCGCCGTCAACTCGTGAAGCCAACGCTTCGCCCGTGAACAGCCCGGGACCCGACAACAGGAACCGATTGGGCGTCCCGCCCTCCTCCGACTTCAATGCGTGAACGAGAAAGCCGGATTGCGCGACCAATAGACCCCCGGCGATGAACCAAGCGAACAGCCGGGGTAGCCACGTCAGCAACCCGGCAAGCACCCCCGCGATCAGCACCGTAGCGGGGACCAGCGACGGCATCAGAAAACGCGACTGAAGATGGGTGGTAAAGAGCCATGCAAGGAGCATCAGAACCAACACCGCGGCGTGCAGACGCAAATGTCTATGGCGTGGCACGAAGGTCGCCACGGCTGCCGCCACGCCCACGCCGAGAATGAAACCATACTGCGGGTGCAGCAGTCCGCGGTGGCGCGAACCGGCAGGATCGGTGTGGTCGGGAAATACCAGCAGACGCAAACGGGCAACCAGCGATCCATCGAAGGTGTGGGCGGCATGAAATCGCGCATGCTGATCCAACGACCAGTGTCCCACGCCCAACAACGTCGGGGCGAAGGGGAAGAGCGCGTTCCCCGTAGCCACTTGGTTGCGGATCAGCCAGGGAGCGATCGTCACGAGCCCCGCCACCGCCCCCACCGCCGCGAACGGAAGCCATTGACGAGGCGGAAGTGAGCACAACGCCAAGAGAGCGGCGGCGGGCGCAAAGAACTGAATCGCCGTCGGCTTTACGCCGCACGCCGATCCGACCAGGAACGCCGTGAGCACCGCTCGCCGGCTCGGTCCGAGCGTTCGATCGCCCGCCGCCATGAGCGCGGCCGCTCCCAGACCGATCATCGGCCATTCGTTGTACGCGAGTGTGCCAACGACGATCGACCATGGTGTGAGGAACAGAAGCCCACGAACCGCCGCGACCACGATCTCTGCGGGACGTGCCGGAGTGGCCTCGGGCAGACACGCCCGCGCGAGGCGCCCGATGATCCACACCGCCATCACCAACGTCGCCGTGTGAAGCAACTGGCACGCGATGACGCCCTGCCCGTCGCCGGCGGTCAGCCAATGTTCGCCGGCGGCGCTGGGTGTCCCCGGCCCCAGCATCGCTCCAAGGTGCGTAAACGCGGCCTCAAAATACGACGGCAGGAAGGAGTACACATTGGTCTCGATCGGCCCGATGCGGCCCGCTTGGAGCCATTGCTGCGGAAGGGCGAGGTGGTAGGACAGCGCGTCGTACGCGCCGAACTCGCTGGCCCACAAAGCGCCAGGCGGGTTGCAGGCGAGCGCGAACGGGATGCCCGCCAGCATGAAGGGCGCGGCGGCGATGACGTGCGTCGCCGAAGGAGTGAAAGAGCGAATCGCGCGCCAGACGAACCACAGTTCCACCACTGCCGGCACGACCACGGTCCCCCACGCAACCAGCGACGAGTGCGCTCGATCCGAGCTGCCCAAGAGCCCGGACACTCCCAGCAAATGGGATACCGCCAGAAGCGTTCCGAAGCCCAGCGCGATTCGAAGGGGCGCTGAATCCGCGGCCGTTCGAACCAGCGGCCCCCAGATCCGTCCCATGCCCGCCGCCGCGAGGAGGTAGAGAACAACCGGCCATCCCGACGAGATCCAGCGCGGCAGAAGCGCGACCGATGCTTCGAGCGGGCCTTGCGGACCCCCGAACGAGCCCGCGACCGCGGCGATCACGAACGCGACCAGCGGGACTATCGCGAGCCACCGGAGTGAGGCCGGAGATGGCGCTCGCGGGTGGTGAAGGGCGTTGGGAGCGACGGGCATACGGCGGTGGTCGACGATTGTTTCCAAGGGTCCGGGTCAAGCGGTCACTACGATACGGGAGTGAACCCTGTCCCGATGCCGCCCGAGATCGCCGCACACCCCGAGGTCTTCACGATCATCGAGCCCCTGTGCGCCGTCTTCCGGCGCGGGCTCAAGGCCGAGGGCCTCAAGTACACGCCCGAGCGGGCCGCGATCCTCGACACCGTCATCCGCGTCGAGAGCGTCTTCACCGCCGATGAAACGATCGAGCGCGTGCGGGGCTCGGGTTTCCGCGTCAGCAAGGCGACCGTCTACCGCACCTTCCGCTTGATGATGGAACTGGGAATCATTCAGCGGCTCACCCTCAGCGACGACCAAACCAGGTATCAACTGGTGTACGGTCTCTCCTCGCGCGACATGATCCTGCGGATCGACACCCACGAGGTCGTTCCCATCGACGTCCCGGAACTCACGGAACTCTGCCGAAGGGCGTGCGAGGAACGCGGTCTCACCTTCGTCGGGCACCGCCTGCAGGTGCTCGCGCGGTGACAACGCGAGCCCCTATGTCCGCCCCTGCCTCGGGAGGCACCACTGCCCTGAGCGGTGGGTCAGGGCACCGCTCAGGCGTCAAAGCCCCCCGTTGCTGAACGACGCCACCTTTCCGTCCTTGAACGTCACGCTGATCTCTTTGGTGCCCTCACGCCATGTGTAGGTGTCGAGGCTGTTCTGGGTGGCACCCCCAAGCACCCCCGCGCCCGAGATGCTCGCGCCGGAATTGACCTGCAGTTCCCCCTTCCCGAGAATTGTTTCGACCTCGGCTTGCGTCATGCCCTCTTTCAGGATGCTGTAGTTATCCAAGGTAACCTTCTTCTCGCAGGACACAAGCAAAAGAAGGGGCAGAACCAAAGCCGCAAGGAACGTGTTTCGGATCATCGGCAAAACTCCCAAGGTTCGGGTGGAGAACGCCACCCGAAATACGACCGCGGTACCAACCTTTAAATCGATCACCCAGCCCGGCGGCCGGGGATGTCACAATCACTTTTCGGGCGTTTCGCGCTCGAAGCGGTATCCGCCTTTTTCCGCGCCCCACACCTGCTTGCCGGCATCATCAAACCCGCGGTCCCAGCTCTGAAGGCCCGAGGGTGTGATGGTCACTTCGGACGTCGTGAACGTAGCACCGCCGCGTTCGCTCGGGCAGGCTCTTCCCAGTGTGCTTCCCGCGAACGTGCCGTCCGCGCCGGGCACCAGCACAACCTCGCACCCGACCTTCTGGGTCAGCAAATGGGGGCCCATCGTGTCTAATCGGGTGGGCTCGGCCCAAGCCCCCGCCATCGCCAGCGGATCGCCGGGCAACAGCCAGACTTCGCTGCGGAAGGTCGTGTGACTCCGCCCGTCGCCCCCCACAAACGTCATCGGCGTCACAAAGTAAACCCGTTGGCGGTAAGGCTTGTCGAGCGCATCCGAGCGTGCCTGCTCAACATACAGCCACACCCCGTTCCTCTCGGAAGGCCAGATCCGGGTCATGTGCAGGCGGATGTCAAAAAAATCGGGATCTTCCGCGGCCTGCCGCTCGCTGCTGAACGAGCCGGTCATGAGCGCAACAAGGTCCCCAAGCGTCGCGGAATCCGACGAGCCCGTCTCAGAGCCCGACGACCCCGTCGCGACCGGCGGAACCGAGGCAGGCAGCGCCGGCTCGACCGGCTGCCCGCCCAAAAACACAACGGTGAACGCAATGGTGAATAAGTTCATGGTTCTTCGGACGGCTCCCGCAAGGTCGTGACGTGGAACACAATACGATGTCCGCGCCATGTGCGCTTCCCCCACCCGCCAATCTTTCCTCCGCCTGTTCGTTGTGCTCGCGTTGGCGGCCGCCCCGCTCGGAGCCACCGGTTCCGGTTGCGCCCCCCAACCCTTTGACCGCACCGAACCCTTCTCTCGTGACCGCGTTGGCGCTGTCCGCCGTAGCGTCCAACTCACGGTCAGTACGATGGAGTCCGCAGTCGAAGCGACGATGCTCGCCCTCGACCGGTCGCAGGAACTCTGCGAATCCCCCGGCGAGTCGCTCGACGCTGCCTACGCCACCGCCCGCGGCGATTTTTCCTCCGCCCGCGGCCGGCAGCGGTCGTTCGCCCGCCGCATTCTGGTCACCCGGACCGGCGGCGAGGCGATGTTCGATGAATGGAGGTCGGAATTACGCACCTATTCCGACGCCGCCGTCGAGCAATCCAGCCGCGAGAGTTTGGAGCGGTTGGAGGTCTCCCACAGTGCGCTCATCGCCGCTCTCGAAATCGTCCGCGACGAACTCCTGCCGTTGCAGGATTCCATCAACGACCGCGTCCTGTATCTCAAGCACAGCCGCAACGAAGGGGCACTGGCCGCGCTGCCGGCGATGACCCCCGCGATCACCGAAACCCGAAACAACGTCCGAGGCGGCGTCGAAAGCGTGCTCTCCGCGGCGGCCCACTTCGAGACGCTAACCGCGCGGCGGTGATCCCTCGTTCTGAACCCGCCCGATCGTCGGAGGCCCGATCGTCGGAGGCCCGATCGTCGGAGGCTCGATCTCGTGGCCGGGCCCCGCCGCTCCGGTCATCCTCGCCAATAAGGCGGCCTGTCGGAACCGGAAAATCTTCAGCAGTTCCGGCGCCACCATCAGCCGATGAACCAGCGGCCCCCCGCGCGACCGGTACGAAACCCGGTCGGCGCATCGTGTTCCCCCTTGATCCCGCTCGAACACATGCTCGTGGTGCCACAGGGAGTACGGACCCTGCAGTTGTTCATCGATGAAGCGGAACGGCGGTTCCCACGCCGCGATCCGCGTGCGCCACCGGATCGGCACTCCACGCAGCGAGATGCGGTAGTCGATGAGCGTGCCCGGGGCCATCAGAATGGGCGGAGGCGTCAAGATCCGGAACCCCAGAAAACCCGGCGTGAGTTCCTCAAGGTTGTGGGCGTTGCCAAAGAAGGCGAAGACGTCCTCGATCGAGCGCGGAAGCCAAAGCGAGCACGTCAGGATGTGGGACGGGGTGGCCACAGCTCCACCGCTTCGATCGTCGCGTCACCCCGGATTCACGGTCGGCGCTGGTGTGAACGACGCACCCTCCGGCAGTTTCAGCATCATCGCGGGGATCGGGCCCGCCATGCCCGCGCCGTCCAACGCCGATTTGACGTTCTGAGCGAGGTCTTGCTGAACCGCCATAAGGTCGGATTGCTTGCTCCACACGCTGACCGTCCAATCGACACCGGCACCATTCAGCCGCACCAGCCCCACACCCGGAAGCGGGTCTTCCAGGCGGCCTTTCACCCCCCGCGCCGCCGCCAGCAGCGCCGCCCGCGTCACTTCCAAGTCAAACGATCCGTCGATCGTCACGTTCACCACCGCCGCCCGGGTTTCGTGGTGCGTCTGGTTCTCGATAATCGACCCGAACACCTGCCCGTTGGGGATGATGATCCGGCGGTTGTCGCCCGTATCAATATGCGTCGAAAAGAGCTCGATCTCATCGACTTTACCGGTCTGACCCGCCACCGTCACCACATCCCCGACACGGAACGGGCGGAAGAGCAGCAGCATCACCCCCGCGGCAATGTTGCTCAGGCTTCCCTGCATCGCGAGCCCGATCGCGAGGCCGGCGGAGCCGATCACCGCCGCGAAACTCGCGGTCTGTACCCCGAAAATGCCCAGCCCCGCGACGGCGGCGACAACGACGATGGCCCAACGCACAATGTTCGAGAGAAACTTCGCCAGCGTGACATCCACCTTCGCACGCCCCAGCCCCCTCAGCACAAGACGGCTCAGCCAAGACGAAATGATCCACGCGGCAACAACGAAAAGCAGAGCCCCGACGATCCGCGGGCCGTACTTCTGAGCCAGTTCCACAAAGCGGTGGGTCTCGGCCTGGACCGTCGCCACCGCTCGTTCGGCCTTGATGACCACGGAGTCCGCGACCGTGATCTGCGCAGGAGCCGTGACCTCGACCTGCGTGATCGGGTCGGCAACGGGTCCATCCGGGGGCGTTTGTGTCTGCCAGATCAGCATGAGAATTCCAATGTGCGAGCAAAATGATCCGAATCCAGATTCTTCTCTGGGCGTCGCCCCGCCGATCCGCACGGTTCGCGCCTTCATCCCGGAAGGGATGCGTCGATTGTTGCCAGGGGCAGGCCGCTCGGCACCCGTGGAAAACCGCGTCGCCTACCCCGCACGCCTCCAGGGTGCACGAGCATGCGCCTTCGCCTCGACCGGAGGCGACAGGCTTTGGAACCGGTTAGCGGCGGCGACTCGCGATTCTTTGGCCCGCGACGTCGAATCAACGACGCTGCGCGAGCAGGTCGCGGATTTCCATGAGCAGTTTCTCTTCGACCGTCGGGCCAGCGGGCGAGGGCACGGGCTTCGCCGACTCAAACCGCTGCCGCGCGGTGTTGAATGCCTTGACCACCAGAAAAACACAGAACGCAAGAATGACGAAATTGATCGCGACCGTCAAAAAACTCCCGTACGCCAGCACCGGCCCCGCCGCCCGCGCATCCGCGAGGGTCAGCGGCGCTCCCAACACGTCCGCGGCGTCGATCGCGGCCGCCGCTTTCGCGTTGAGCGGAACATACAAGTTACTGAAATCGGCCTTGCCCGGAATGCTGACCACCGGCATGATGATGTCAGCGATGAAAGAGTTTACGATCCCCCCGAACGCCACTCCGATGATCACCGCGACCGCGAGATCCAGAACGTTACCCCGAAGCGCAAACTCCCGAAATTCTTTGAGAAAACCCATCCGAATCGCCCCTCTCTTGATTTCCCGATTTGTTACACGCTCACCCTCAGGACCGCGACCGCTTGCCCCCCGAGGACTGAGGCGGGGAGAATACCCACTCGCGGCGCTCGGTGCGAGCGAAAAACCGTTCCTAGGGCATACAGTCCGTTTCTAGTGGGTGCCGATCCGTCTGTTCGGTCGGCGTTCTTGAGGGTTTATACGCAGGACGCGCTTTAAATGCGATTCGAAATCACCACCACGCTCGGCAACTTCACGATTGAACTTGATCCTAAGAGTGCCCCCGTCTCGGCCAAAAACTTTGCCGATTACGTCGACGAGGGCTTCTACTCAGGTACAGTATTCCACCGGGTTATTCCGACCTTCATGGTTCAGGGGGGCGGTCACACCGCCGACCTTGCCAAAAAAACCACTAGGAAGCCGATCGTCAACGAGTGGCGGAACGGCCTCAAGAACGTCCGCGGGTCGGTTTCCTATGCCCGCCTGGGCGGCAACCCCGACTCCGCCACCAGCCAGTTCTTCATCAACGTCGTCGACAACCCGTTCCTCGACAATCCCCAGAGCGACGGTGCCGCATACGCGGTCTTTGGAAAAGTCGTTGAGGGCATGGACATCGTCGACAAAATCCGCGTCGTCCCCACGGGCCATCGCGGCGGAATGGGCGACGTACCCGTCAAGCCAGTGTTGATCGAATCGATCCGAGCGGCTACCGCAGACTGACTGGAACTTCGGTTCGTCCGTGTGCCGCGTCGCATCCGGCGCGTCCTGCCACCGCCCGGAGGGCGTAGCGGACGTCATCGGGGCGGAAGGCGGCTTTGCTCGTGCCCGGCCGCAGGCTTCAATGTTTCCAATCCGCGATGTTTGTCAGGCGGCTCGGTTCACGGCCACGCCCATGTTCGCGGCGTGCCGGGCCGATTCCGACTCCGCGAACCGTACCGCGACTACCTGCTTGGCACCCTCAAAGAGCGAGCGGGTGATGGTCGCAACGACCTGGTCGGAGGCCGAAAGGATCGCCCGATGGTGCCACGCGATGAGAATCTCGATGGCGTCGCCCACCTGCAACGCCCGGGGCGATTCCACTGTGACCAAGGCCCCGCCCGCCGAGACGTCCCTCGTGATGCCGGTCAGGTATCGCCGCGTGGGCTCGTGAAATACCTTGCACAGCCGCTCCACGGGGATTCGGGGCGTCGTGCGGCGGTCGGTTCCAATTTGATTCATCAGATCTAAGGTGGAGAGCATGTACGGTTCGTATCGGCGTGCGCGGAGGCCGCGGTTGTGCGAAATCGGGCGAATGGGGCCACAATTCTCGGGCTTGTGCAGTGGGGCTGGGGTCATCTGCCGATAATCCAACGCAATGGACGCCTCGGTGATCATCCCGACGTATCGGCGGCCCGAAAAATTGGCGGCCTGCCTCCGATCACTCTCCGCACAACATCCGGTCCCCGGCGGCTTCGAGGTTCTGGTCGGTTTCGATGGCCCGGATGCCGACGGACTCCGCGAGGCCGGCGATGCCTGGGAAGGACCGCCCGGATCTCTGAGACTGCTCACCTGTGACAGGGTCGGATACACCCGCGTGCGGAACGCTCTTT
The DNA here is from genome assembly GCA_964549785.1 of uncultured Phycisphaeraceae bacterium. Classification (GTDB taxonomy): domain Bacteria; phylum Planctomycetota; class Phycisphaerae; order Phycisphaerales; family UBA1924; genus JBEIUO01. Next base: position 14,378 of record CAZJXA010000045.1, read on the forward strand.
TGCCCCTGGCCCGCGGCGAGTTTCTGATCTCAACGAACGACGACGTGGTGCCCGAGCCCGGCTTTGTCGCCGCCCATGTGGCGCGGCATCGGCGGGCCCGTGAAAACGTTCAGAACGTCGTGGTCAGCGGCGATTCGCGCTGGCGGGTTCCGCCGAATGAGACCGCGTGGGACCGGCTGGTTCGCGAGACCCCCATGATCTTCTTCGACGCCGTCATGCGCCTCTCCGGACAACCCCCCGACAAGGACTGGGGCTTCCGGCACGCGTGGGGCCTGAACCTCTCCGCCGAGACGGCGCTCGTTCGCGAAGTCGGCGGGTTTACCGAGTTCCCCGCGTGGTACGGCTACGAGGACACGGAACTTCCGTTTAAATTGGGGCGCCGGTTCGGCCCCACGCCCGTGGTCTACGAGCCCGCCGCGCGTCTCGAACACGATCATCGGGTGGGGGCCGAGGAATACGTCCGGCGCGAATACTCATTGGGGTTCGCGGCACTCGGGTTCGCAACCATCAGCCCCGAGTGCGCCGCCGCCACCTTCGGTCGAAACGTCGCGGACCCATCGGAGCGCGACTACTGCCGGGCGTTCGTCGCCCGCGAGGGGTCGGCGGCGGTCCGAGCCTGGCGAGCCATCCTCACCCTGGAAATGACGCCCGGAACGCACGTGGAAACCGAGCGTCTCGATGCCGAGTACCGGGCCCACCTCCCGCTCAAGCGGTGGGCGTGGCGTTCCGGATTGCTCGACGCCTTCGCCCGTCGCGCACCCGACGCGGGCACGCTCGTCGATCACCTGAAAAACTGAACACCTGATGGAGGCCGCGTCCCGATTCCGCCCTCACACCGGCGGCGGAATCGCCTTTCTGCGCCGAGCGATTCTCTCGATCGGATCGGCTTCCTCGGGCACTTCGCGGCTTTCCTGATCGGCCCGCTGCTGAGCATCCAGCGCGATCTCCTCAACGCTCCGCAGACGGATCCGAATCGTCCCGGCCTCGTCGTGGCGGAACGCCACGGCCCGCCTCCGGCAGAGTTCCAAGAGTGCGAGAAAAAGCCCGACCATCTCACTGCGCTGCCGGCCGGCAAACAGGCTGACAAATTCCAAGTCGGCCGGTTGGTTCGAGTGGGTTCGCAGCCGATCCAGGATGTCTTCGGCGTGCAGTTCGATGGGAACGTCGTCGTATTGGACTTCGTGCTCACCGAGCCGCTCGAAGTTCACCGTCTCGGCGACCTTTTGAAATGCATCAACGAGGTCCAGAAGGTCCAGATCCTCCAGCTCAATGTCGGGGGAGGCGTCGATCGCGGCGGCCAGCGCCGCATCGTCCATCCCGACGCGACCGGAGCCGAACCGCCGACGCCACTCCTCCTCGCGGATCTCGAGCGTGGTCGCCGCATCGCGATACTTCTTGTACGCCAGGAGTTGCCGCACCAGTTCCGCGCGGGGATCCTCGGTCCGGCGCTCGGGTGCGGCTTCGTCGCTTTCAACCACCGGCTTGGTCGAGAGGATGCGGCTCTTCAATTCCATGAGGGTCGCGGCCATCAGCAGAAACTCACCCGCCACGTCGATATCGATCCGCTCGATCCCCTTTAGGAACCCGATGTATTGCCCGGCGATCCGGGCGATCGGAATATCGTGCACATCGACCTCTTCCTTGCGGATGAGGTAGAGCAGAAGGTCCAACGGGCCCTCAAAGGCGTCAAGCCGAACTCGGTAGTCGTCGGTCAGCACGATGGAGAGTGTATTCTTCCGGCGGATGACCGATTCGACCGAACACAATGGCGAGGTGGACTTCTTCTGCGGCGTCCTCGCATCCGAGGCGGACGCACTGCGGTCTCTGAGTCGCGCCGCGGCTGAACGGCTGGGGGGCGAGATTACCCGAGCGGTCGGCCTGTTGACGGCGTGCGCCAGCGCGGGCGGCAGCGTGCTGGTGACCGGGCTCGGCAAATCGGGGCTGGTGGGGGCCAAAATCGCCGCCACGATGTCGTCGCTCGGCATCCCCTCGCACACCGTTCACCCGGCCGAAGCCGCCCACGGCGACCTTGGAAGGTTCCGGCCCAAGGACGTGGTCATCGCGATCTCCTACTCGGGCGAAACCGACGAGGTCATCGATCTGTGCGCCATTTTGCGGCAGGACGGGCTGGCGATCATCGGCATCTGCAACGGCCCGATCGAGAGCGGTGACACCCCGTCCACTCTCGAGCGGCTCGCCACCGTCACGATTCGGCTGGGCCTCAAAGCAGAAGCCGGAGCGCCCCGGTTTGCCGCCCCGACGAGTTCCACGACGCTCACCATGGCCGTCGGCGACGCGCTGGCGTTGGCTGCGGCGAAGCGTTGCGAGTTTTCCGACGCCGACTTCGCCCGCCGCCACCCCGGCGGCTCGCTGGGCCGCCTCCTCCGCCCCGTGCGCGAGATTCTGCGGTACGAAGTGGGTAAAGGCTTCACCGGCGTAGCCGACACCCTCGCCGTGAGCGAGGCGCTCCGTGCTGCCGCGGAAAGCGGCGGCGGCCGTCGTCCCGGCGCGATCCTGCTGATCGACGCCGTCAGCGGGACGCTCTCGGGAATCTTCACCGACGGCGACCTTCGCCGTCTGGTGCTCAGCGACCCCGCCCGGCTCGACCGGCCTATCCGCGAAGTCATGACCCGTTCACCCCGTACCCTGAACGAAACCGCTCTCGTGCGTGATGCGGTGCGGATGTTCCGCGAACACCGTCAGGATGAGATCCCCGTTGTGGACGCCGCGCACACGCCGGTGGGTATCCTCGACGTCCAGGATCTCATCGCGATGAAGTTGGTTCAGGACTGAACGATCGATGCCCGACCTTTCGCGAAACGCCCCTCCCATTCGCCGCGGCCTGACCCGCGCTGGGGGCCTCATGGCCGCCGCGGGCGTCGCGCTCGTGGGCATCGGCACGGTCGCCTACCTGGCGTGGCGGGCCCCCGCGCGCCGCGCCGATTCCGACTCCTTCTCGCTTTCGAACGTCGTCCCCGACATCAAGACGCTTCCTTCCGCCGCCGGCCGCAGCGTCATCTCGCGCCTCGGGAGCAACACCGGGCCATTCATGCAGGTCGCCGATCGCAATGACCCGTCGCGGATCGCGGGCGAGTTGTCCGCCGATCGCTCGGACCTGCTCGCCGACAAACGCTACCTGCTCATCCGCCCCCGCGCCTGGAACTTCCTCCGCGACGGGCGGGCCTTGCTCATTGAGGCCGACAAGGGCCGCGCCTACATCCCCGATGAATCGCCGGACGGTCGGCCCGAGGAAGCCCTGCTGGAAGGCAACGTCGTGATCCGGCTGTTCGAGAAGACCGCTTCCGGCGACCGCCCCGACCCCGCCAAGGCGACCCCGCTCTACGAAGCCCGCACCGACACACTCACCTTCGACGGCACACTCGGCCAGATCACTACGCCCCACGACCTCGCCATCGACGGGCTCGACGGCTCATTCCGAGGTCGCGGTCTGACCCTCCTTATCAACGAAGTCTCCGAACGAATCGAGTACCTGAAGGTCGAACAGACCGACTACATCGAGGTCGTTCCCAAGCCTGAGTCGGTCGCGACAACCCCGCAACCCGAGCCAGACCGGCCCACCACCGCCGGTACGCCGCCCGCGGCGGCCACCACCGTCGCCCAACCCGCCGCGCCGAGGGACCCTTCGCCCCGGCGAATCACCCAATACCTGGCCACCTGCGAGGGCGACGTGGCGATCGTGCAAGGCGGACGCTCGATCCGAGGCGATTCCCTGTCGGCGTGGGTGCGCTCAGGCCAAAAGGGAACGGCACCCGAGGCGGGGGCGGTTGGCGCTCAACCGGCCACGGGCTGGCCGCTGGCGCTCCTTCAACCCGGAACCCGCCGCCCGCAACCGGTGCCGATTCCGGTGTCGCCGCCGGTGCCGGAGGCGTCGCCGAATCAACCCGATGCGCCCGTCCAACCCGATGCGCCCGTCCAGGCCGAGGCGCCCGTCCAACCCGATGCGCCTGTCCAACCCGATCCAGCCTTCCAAGCCATCGAACCCCCTCAGCCCCCAGCGCCTCCGCCACTTTCGCCATCGGCTTTCCCGCCGCCAGATACAGCCCTCCTGCAACCCTCCGATTCTGATAACGCCAAGCCGGTTCGGCTCACGTTCGAGGGCGTGCTCGAACTGCGACCGCTGACCGACTCCGCCCCCGAACTCAGCCATAACGATTCGTTCGTCCGCATCACCTCGATCCTGGAGGGCGGGGTGACCGCCACCGATTCATCAACGGGAGCCTCCGCGTCCGCAGTTCTCGCGGAATTCGGCGTCACCCGCCGCGATATCGCTTTCGGCTCGAACGAGCCCATGGGCGTGCTGCTGGCCGCGCCCGGCAGCGGCACCGCCGCCGCGCAGCGCATCGAACTCAGCCTGCTCAACGGGCGGGCTCACGTCACCGGCGCGGGGTCACTCTCCGATGAAGACGGCGGCCGCGCGGCCACGCCCCGATCCGTCACTTGGTCAGAGTCGGCGGACTTCCGCTTCGACGTCGAAG
>CAZJXA010000046.1:0-18715 GCA_964549785.1 uncultured Phycisphaeraceae bacterium
CGGTGGGGGGGCGGCTTGAGGCGGGAAACAATGTCTTGCTTTCGCTGAACCCGTCGGTCCTGCCGGGGTATGGCGAACGTGACCCGTTGGCCGCGCTATTGCAGCGTTTCCGACTCTCCGCCGATACCGGTCGCCCGCTCATCACGGAAGTGTTTGGTCCGGCCGGCCGGGCGGTCGAGACCGACCGCACGTTGCTCGCCGCGGACAGTGACCACCCGATCGCGAACGCCGCGAAAGGGTTGAACACGCTGCTCCCGTGGCCGATCGCGATTTCCGAGCGTCCGGAGTTGGCGAACGCGCGGGTGACGGTCAGCCCGCTGTTCACCCTGCAGACCTCCGAAGGTGTGTGGACGGAGGCGCAATGGTTGAAGGTGTGGCAGACACCGAGGGAGCAGCGTTCGATGATGCCGGATGCGCCCCGGTTCGACTCGGGCCGGGACTCCCGATCGCCGTCGGGCCAAGCGGTGGGCGACGCGGCCGAGCGGTGGCTGGTGGCGGCGGCGGCGGAGCGGTTTGAGGTGGGCGCAGCGCCGCAACGGGTGGTGGTCGTGGGGTCCAACAGTTGGCTCATCGACCGCGTAGCGCGGCGGCAGGTGGAGGTGGACGGACGGGCCGTTCCGGCGTATCCCGGGAACTACGAGTTTTTCGAGGCGGCGGTGATGTGGCTGGCCAACCAGGACGACTTGATTGCGCAGAGCCCGACGGCCAGGGCGGTCCCGACGGTGAAAGACCTGTCGGCGGCCACGGTGTCGCGACTGCGGATCGGGGTGATCGCGGGGATGCCGGCGTTGATGCTGGTGATCGGGCTGGCGTATCGGATCGTGCGCGGGCGATGATCGCGCCGTGATCGGCCTCGCGACGGCCGACACAACCAGATGATCGATGTTTATGGCGGTCCGCGTCGTTGCGTCCGGTCCACGAATTCCGCGTATTGGGCGGGGGTATCCACGCCCCGACCGAAGAAGGGGTGTTGCAGGACCGAGATCGTGTAGCCGTGTTCCATAATGCGGAGTTGCTCGAGCATCTCGCATTGCTCGAGCGGTGCCGGCGGGAGGCGTGCGTAGGTGCGAAGGAACGAATGCCGGTAGAGGTAGATACCGACGTGACGCAGGGGGGCGACGCCTGTTCCGCCCGCGCGGACGAACGGGATCGGAGAGCGGGAAAAATAGAGGGCGGTTCCGTCGAGCCTGAGAGCGACCTTCACGAGGTTGGGATCAGCGGGATCGTCGCCGGGGGCGAAGGGCGAGGCGGCGGTGGTCACATCGGCGTGTGTTGTCAACGCGATCGCCACGCACGAATCGATCAGCGACGGATCCATTTCCGGTTCGTCACCCTGGACGTTGACGATCAGGGCATCGTCGCGGAGGTTGAGCGTCGCGGCGGCCTCGGCCAGCCGGCTGGTGCCGTTGGGGTGGTCGGGGCTGGTGAGAACACACTCGCCGCCAAAGGCTTGGACGGCGGCCAAGACTTCGTGGTCGTCGGCGGCGACGACCACGCGAGAAAGCGAACGGGCCTGGCGCGCCCGGTCCCACACGTGCCGCAACAGGGGCCAGCCGGTTGCGGAGGCGAGGATTTTTCGAGGGAAACGGGTTGAGCCGAGGCGGGCGGGGATGATGGCGACGGTGGCGGGCATGTGGCGGCGGGAATGCACGGCGTGCTCCCGGAATCGGAGGTGAACTTCAGCCCTTGGCGCGAAGGTCCGCGACCATTTTCTTGATGGCGTCGCGCCGGGCCCGGATGTCCCTGTATCCGAACTGCTGGGCAGCGATCGAAGCGGCGATGCGTTCCGCATCTTCGGCGGTTGCGAGGTCCTTGGCGGTTTCGGCCTTGGCCTGGAGCGCGGCCATCAGGAAGTAGCGGAGTTCGAGCTGGAGTTCGGGGGTGAGTTCGCGGCTTTCGAGGGCCTTGCGGAAGGTTTCGATGGCCTCGTCGATGTAATCGATCTTGAGGAAAGCCTGTCCGAGATAGGTCAGCGCAACGGTGCGGCCCTTGGGGTCGGTCTGGGCCTCCTGCAAGAGAGTGATGGCCCCGTCCCAATCGCCGATGGCGAAAAGTCGCTTGCCCAGTTCCAACTTGCGGGAGAGATCGCTCGGATAAGCCTCGACCCGAAGGCGGTACTCGTCGGCCTCGAGCTTGTTGAAATCGTCCGTCGCTTGCGCGAACATGCGGCCTACGTCTTCATCCGTGGGGGCCTGCTCGGCCATGCGTCGCAACTCGGAGACGCCGCGGCGGGCTTGGCGGATGCGCACGTCGCCCGCCAACTCGCGGAAGCGGAACTGCTTGAAGTCGGTGGCGGCTTTCATGTAGAGGGCGTAGGCCTTTTCTTCGTCATCGCGGCGTCCCCGCTCCATCAGCAGTTTGGCGAGTTTTTCGAGACTGGGGATATCGCCCGGGCGGTTTTCGACCTCCTGGCGCGCGGCCAGGACGAGGCGGTCAACAGTCTCGTCGGTCTTCCCGATGCGATCGGCATCGTCCAACAATTGCTGCTTGTCGGCGTTTCGGATGTTGCGACGAAAGCCGCCCTGCTCTCCGGGCTGGTCGTAGCCGCCGGAGTTCATGGTTGCCTGCGCGGCGAGACCGCGGATGTGGGCGGCCAAGTTGCCGTCGGAAGGGTCCACGCGGTAGGCTTGCTCGGCCGCGGCGACGGCCTTGTCGAAACTGCCAGCCTTGTTGAAACTGTCGCTCAACTTCATCAGCAGGTCTTTGCGAACACGCTTTTCGCGCAGGACGGCGCCGAACGCGCGCTCGCCCATCCACAGGACCGGCGCGGAAAGGTTGAGTTTGGCGGCGAGTTCGGTAGCCCGGACGGCGAGGGAGGCTTCGGTCGGTTTCACGGACCACTCGAGCATGGCTCCCAGATAGCGATCGACGTCGGTCTTTCCGGAGACAGCCGTCTGCACGGCCTTGCCGACGCCTTTCTTGGAGGCCGGATCGGCGAGGAAGCCCGGGACAGACTGAAAGAAACCCTCGATCCCGACCATGTTCGCGGGATCGAAGCGGAGGCCGCTCAACCAGAGTTGCATGGCGTATTCGTAATTGGTCGCTTCGTGCATGCTGCGGGCGTGCTGGAAAAACTTGGCGGCTTTCTCCGGCGAAAACTGAAGCGGCCCTTCCGATTGAACGGGGTCCGAAGGCTCACCCGGCTTGCCAGCGGCGGCTGGGGCCTTCTCGTCTTTTTTTCCAAACCACGCCAACGTTGAGTTCCTCTCGAAAAACGGGATACCCGGCACCGCGTGCCCCCGAGGGCGGCTTGGTTCCAGAGCACTTTATCGCCCAAGTCTACTCGGTACGGAGCGCCGATGCCGAACCCGCAGCGATCGATCGCCGGTGCGGCCCCTACCGTTGCTACCCCGATGCCTGTAGACCCGCAACAGCTCCGAATTCACACCTATCCCGCCGTGGTTCTTCGCACCCCAGCCAAGATTGTTGCCGCCGTCACCGATGAAGTGCGGGCGGTTGCGACCGCCATGTTCGCAATCATGGACACTGCCGAAGGGATCGGGCTGGCCGCCCCGCAGGTAGGGCTGTCGTGGCGGATGTTCGTGATCGATATCCCCGCCGATACCGGCCGGTCGAAGGCACAGGCCGGGTTTCCGGACTCTTCCGGGGGCCGCAAGGCGTATATCAACCCGGTTATCAGCGATCCGGGCGGGGGGTCCGAGCCGTACGAGGAAGGGTGCCTGAGTCTGCCCGATATTCGGGGCGACGTCCTTCGCCCGCCGATCGTGACGATCGAGGCCACGGACTTGGCGGGCAATGTCTTCCGGGAAACCGGAAGTGGGCTTCTCGCCCGGTGCTGGCAGCACGAGATGGACCACTTGGACGGGGTACTCATCTTGGATCGCATGAGCCCGACACAACTTCTCAAGAACCGACGCGCGATCCGCGATCTTGAAGCGGGCGACGAGTAGCGGCCCTCGGAACCACCTATGACTGCAAGGCAACGGATTGTCTTTCTCGGTTCAGGAGCGTTCGGCGTGCCGACATTGCGGTGGCTGGCGGCGGAGCACGACATTGTCGCGGTCGTATCGCAGCCCGACAAGCCCGCGGGTCGGGGCGCCGAACTTTCCGCGACGCCGGTCGCAGCCCATGCGATGGCCTCGCTTGCCCACGTTCCGTTGCTTCGGGTGGCCAACGTCAACGACGAGGAGACGGCGGACTTTCTGCGCAGCGCCCGGCCCGACGTGTGGGTGGTGATCGCGTTCGGGCAAAAACTTGGTAAACCTCTGCTGGAAGGGCAGAGGGCGATGAATCTGCACGCCTCGCTGTTGCCCCGATGGAGGGGGGCGGCTCCCATCCATGCGGCGATGTTGGCGGGCGATCCGATGACCGGCAACAGCGTTATCACGCTGGCGGAGCGGATGGATGCGGGGCTGGTGCTGACGCAGTCGGAGCACGCGATCAGCCCGTTGACCACGGTCGGCGAGTTGCACGACCTCTTGGCCGCGGACGGGCCCGCCGTAATAGGGAAGGCACTGGAGCGGGCCGCGCGCGAGTGGCCGTTCGGCACCGTTCAGGACGCATCTCGCGTGACGCTCGCGGGCAAGTTAAGCAAGGCGGATGGGTGGGTGGATTTTTGCGTGGAGGCGGATGTGTGCCGACGACGGATCAACGGGTTGTCGCCCTGGCCGGGTGTGACGGCCACGTTCCGGGGTGAACCGCTGCGACTGCTTCGCGCCGGCCCGGTCGAAGGCGGAGCGCAATCCGGCAGGGGAGGGGAAATTCTTGACATCGGTTTGGGCCTTGTCGGATGCGGCCATGGAACAAGTATGCGGTTGATCGACATTCAACTGGCGGGCAAGCGGGCGATGCCGTGGCCAGATTTTGTGAACGGGAAGCGCGTCGTCGTCGGTGAAATGATCTTGGGGATGTCGGCCGGGGGTGCGCCGTGCTGACCCTCTGGGACGTGATCGAGACCCCGGTGGCGGCGGCCGCCAGACCCGCGAAGCGGCCCAAAGCGAAAAGTGCGAGCGCGGAACACCGCCCTGAACCCGCAGAGCCCGCGGCAGCGCCCGCATGCCACGGACCGTTTGACGCGATTGTGAGGACGATGCTCGGCCGTTACGGCGTACGGGTGCGAAAATGGAGGAGGTCGTCCACGGGTCTGGCTTCGCTGGTTCAAAAGCGGAACGGCGCAATCGAGCGTTGGGTTGAATCACCGAGGCCAACAACGCCCTTAGCGCTCTCGATTTTTCTTCATGAGATCGGGCACCACGCCTTGGGGATAGGGGCGATCAGGCCCCGGTGTCTGGAGGAATACCACGCGTGGCAGTTCGCTTTCGCGGCGATGCGGGAGCACTCGGTGCCGGTAAACGAGAAGGTGCTGGCGCGGTATGAGCGGGCTATGCGTTACGCGGTCGGGAAGGCCGCCCGACGAAACATCCGCTCGCTTCCGCAAGAATTGCTGGAGTTCGCGCGCGAGCCAATGCCCATCGTGCTCGCGAAATCGAATCCGCGTCGCGTGGGCAACGAACCCAACTACTCATGACGACACCACCCGCTGCGGTCACCATTTTGTTTGACGGACAGTGTCCGCTGTGCCTGCGAGAGGTCAGTTTTCTCGCCAAGCGCGATCGTGGCCGCGGCCGGCTGGGCTTGATTGACATCACGGCTCACGGGTTCGATGCCACCCGTTGGGGGCTGACTCTGGCGGACGTTCACGGATCTATTCATGGGCTGGATGCGGAGGGCCGGGTCATCACGGGTCCGGAAGTCTTTCGCCGGGCCTATGAAGCGGTTGGGTTGGGCTGGATCGTCGGCTGGACGGCGTGGCGGCCGTTTCGGGGAGCCGTTGATGCGGCGTACCGGTGGTTTGCCCGCCATCGGCACCGTCTGACCGGACGGAAGAATCCGTGCCCGGCGGGGTCGTGCGGGGTCGCGCCGACGACAAGGGCGGGAGAAAGTCGGTAGGATTGCGAGGCGTTCGCGCATCCACCGACAGCGGCGGGGCTTCGTGTCGATCTCTATTGGAGGCGGGATGTTGAATTTCAAGGTGATTGCCGGGGTCTTGATCGCCGCGATCCTGAGCGTGGCGGTAGCGGGGACGAAGTCGCGATCAGAAGCGGCTTTTCAGCCCGAAGGCCAGCCGGACGCGAAACCAGAGTCGAAGAGTCCGCCGCAACCCTCGGCCAAAACGCCTGTGGCGGCGCCGCCCGAGAAGACCGCGCAGGGGACCGAAACCAGTGTGGCGAAGGATGCGCCAGTCGATGCGAACGTCGCGGACGAACCACCCGGCGACACCGTCGAGCCGAAGAAGTCTCCGTTAGACGTGTCTCCCAAGCCGGAGGGTCCGCTCGCCAAACTCGATTCGACCACGTTCGCCGCGGTCTCGGCCCGGTGCATCGGCCCCGCGATCATGTCGGGGCGGATCGGCGATATCGCGGTGAATCCGACAAAGACCAGCGAGTGGTATGTGGCGGTCTCGTCGGGAAACGTGTGGAAAACCGTGAACGCGGGGACGACGTTCTTCCCCATTTTCGACGGGTACGGGTCGTATTCCATCGGCTGTGTCACGCTCGACCCGAACAATCCCAGCACGGTGTGGGTGGGGACCGGTGAAAACAACAGTCAACGCAGCGTCGGCTGGGGGGACGGCGTATATGTGTCCCGCGACGGTGGGCAGTCGTTCACCAATGTGGGGCTGAAGGAATCCGAGCATGTGGGCATGATCACGGTCGATCCGCGAGACTCCAAGACGGTGTTCGTGGCGGCGATGGGGCCGCTGTGGAAGTCGGGGGGCGAGCGTGGGGTCTACCGGTCGAAGGACGCGGGGGGCACATGGGAGCGGGTGCTGCACATCTCGGATGACACGGGCGTGAGCGAGGTACGCATGGACCCGCGCAACCCCGACGTGATGTACGCCACGGCGTACCAGCGTCGCCGGCATGTGTGGACGCTGATCAACGGGGGGCCGGAGTCGAATATTTACAAATCCACGGATGCCGGTGTGACCTGGTCGAAGACCGACAGCGGGCTTCCGGGCGTCGAGAAAGGGCGCATCGGATTGGCGATCTCGCCCGCGGACCCGGACACGGTGTACGCGATCGTGGAGGCGGCCGAGGGTCAGTCCGGGGTGTATCGCTCGACGAACGCGGGCGGAACGTGGGAGAAGCGGAGCGGTTATGTCAGCACGAGTCCGCAGTACTACCAGGAGTTGTTCGCCGATCCGCACAACAAGAACCGGGTGTACTCGATGGACACATATCTGCACATGTCGGACGATGGCGGCTCCAACTGGCGGAGCATCGAGGGCGGCGACAAACATGTGGACAACCATGCGCTCTGGATTGACCCGGCGAACACCGATCACCTGATCGCCGGGTGCGACGGCGGTATCTACGAAACCTTCGATCTGGGCCGCAACTGGCGGCATTTCGAGAACCTGCCGGTGATGCAGTTTTACCGAGTGGCCGTGGACAACGCGGAACCATTTTACAATGTGTACGGCGGAACGCAGGACAACAGCACGCTGGGCGGCCCATCGCGCACGACCGACCGGCTGGGCATCCCGAACGAAGACTGGTTTGTGGTGGTGGGGGGCGACGGGTTTGAGCCCGCCATCGACCCGACCGACCCGAACATCGTCTACGGGCAGTGGCAGCACGCGGGTCTGGTTCGCTTCGATCGGTTGACGGGAGAGTCAACCGATATCAAGCCGCGTGAGAAAGTCGGCGAGGCTCCGTATGTGTGGCACTGGGATTCGCCGCTGCTCATCAGCCCGCACAGTCACACGCGGTTGTACTTCGGGGCCGACCGCATCTTCCGCTCGGACGATCGGGGCGACTCGTGGGAGGCCATCAGCCCGGACCTGACGCGGAACCTCGATCGCAACACCCTGAAGGTGATGGGGAAGGTGCAGACGATCGATGCGGTCGCGAAGCACATGAGTACGTCGATCTTCGGGAACTGTGTGGCGCTCTCGGAGTCGCGGGTGCGGGAAGGGCTGTTGTATGTGGGTACCGACGACGGGCTTGTGCATGTGACCAAGGACGGCGGGGCGACGTGGAGAAAGATCGAAGCACTGCCCGTGGTTCCCGATATGACGTATGTGTCCGACGTCGAAGCAGGATGGCACGAGGCCGAGACGGTCTTCGCGACGTTCGACAACCATAAAAACGGCGACTTCACGCCGTACGTCATGCAGAGCGGCGACGCGGGCGAGACGTGGCGTTCGATCGCGGGCGACCTTCCGGCGAACAACACGGCCCTCACGATCGCGCAGGACCACGTCAATCCGCGGCTGCTCTTTGTCGGCACCGAGTTCGGCGCCTACTACACCATCGACGGCGGGCTGAAGTGGGTCAAGATTTCCGGCCTCCCGACGATCGCCGTCCGCGATATCGACATTCAGCGGCGCGAGAACGACCTTGCCCTGGCGACGTTCGGACGCGGGTTTTACATCGTCGATGACTATTCGCCGTTGCGGCTTGCCACGGACGAGATCCTGGCCAGACCGGCGGCGTTCTTCCCGGTCAAGCCGGCGTTGGCGTTCATTCCGCGGTCCCGCTTAGGCGGCGGAGCGGGTCGCGGGTGGTCCGGGGCTTCGCATTATGCCGCGGCCAATCCGCCGCACGGGGCGACCTTCACGTTCAGTCTCAAAGAGAAGATCATGACCCTCGCCGAACGGCGCAAGGAAGCCCAGGGAAAAGAGGACGCTGTGTACCCCGCGCTTGAGCAGACCCGTGCCGAGATGCTGGAGCAAGAGCCCGAAATCTTCGTCGATGTCCGGTTCGAGGGGGTTTCCATCCGCGTCGTCCCCGCGCCCCGCACCGCCGGCGTCCATCGCGTCGTCTGGGATCTTCGGCATTCGGCGGTCGGGCCGGCCGAACACTCGCTCCCGGGTGGCGGCGGACGGCTCGCGTTACCCGGCTCCTACACGGCGACCCTTTGCCGCGTGATCGACGGCGTGGTTGAGGAATTGACGGCCCCCGAACCCTTCGAGGTTCGCCCGCTGGATGAACTCCGCTTTGTGAACGCAGCCGACACCGCCGAGTTTGCGGCCAAGGCCGATCGGTTGCAGGGGGCCGTTTCGGCGACCGATTCGATTCTCAACGACGCGGCGAATCGCATCACGCTTCTCCGGCGCGCGGTCACTCAAACGGGCGGTGTGCCGATCGCGACGTTGGCGGAGGTCGAGGCCCTCCGCGTCCGCCTCGCCGCGATCCGTACCGACCTCAGTGGCGACGATGCCGCGGACCGCCGCCAGGAGCCCCGGCCGCCCTCGATCGCGGAGCGAGTCTACAGCGTGTACGGAGGGCTCGGCGACACCACGGCGGGGCATACTAAGACCCAAGTCGAGCAGTTTGAAATCGCCAGCGGGCAACTGGACACCCTGCTCGCGAGTCTTCGCACGCTGGTTGAAACCGATCTTGCCGCCCTTGAAGCCCGCTTCGATGCGGCGGGAGCCCGCTGGACGCCGGGCCGGTGGCCCGTATGGAAAAAGGAATAGGCCGCGTTTCGAGGGCTTGGAACCCGGCATTCAGTCGTTCGTCACCGCGGTCAATCGAGAGTCGCGGCGGTTGCCCCTGCGCAGGGGCGTATCTCCGTCCATGAGAAAACGCGTGCGCATAAACGCCGATTTCATCCTGACATTATGTGCCCGGGCGATGGTTTGGCGTCGGGGCGATGAATGCCGCCCGCACCTCCCCCGCCTTTGCGACACCGAGATTTGAGCCGTGAAAGGGTTGTGCCGTGCCAAAAGACCAGCGCCAAGCCGAGCGGTTCTATAAGGATGGAATCCACGCCACCGGTTGTACCACCATTATGCGGTCCGCGAACGACCTTTATCAGGCGTGGCGTAACCTTGAGGACCTGCCCAGGTTCATCGACCATCTCCACTCGGTCGAGCAGATAAGCCCGACCGTCTCGCGCTGGGTCACCAAGGGCCCGTTCGGCCAGGAAGCGACCTGGGAGGCCGAGATAATCGACGATCGTCCCGGAGAGCGGATCGTTTGGCGGACACGTCCCGGGAGCAACGTCGAGAGTGCTGGGACCATCTCCTTTGACCCGCTCTCGCCCGACCGCGGAACCATTGTTCGCGTTTCGCTGGAATATCTGCCGCCCGGCGGCAAAGTCGTTGCGGCATTCGGCAAAATGACAGGCGACGATGCGCAGGGTCAGGTGCGTAACGCCCTGCATCGCTTTCGACAGGTGATGGAGACCGGCGAAGTGGCCGTCGTCAAAGGCCAGTCGGTCGGTGCGGGGAGAGATGATGGCGCGGGCGGCGACGATTCGGAACGCATGACTGATTCCGACGTCCGCGACGTTGCCGGAAAGGATGTTCAATGAAAGCAGTATGCTGGCGCGGCACCAAGGACGTGAGGGTCGAGGAGGTCCCCGACCCCAAGATCATGAACCCGCGCGACGCCGTCGTCCGTGTGACGTCGACAGCCATCTGCGGTTCCGACCTTCACCTCTACAACAATGTGTTCAAGGGAATGAGAAAAGGCGACATCATCGGCCACGAGTTCATGGGCGAGGTCGTCGCGGTGGGCTCCGCGGTCAAGAACCTGAAAGAGGGCGATCGCGTGGTGGTGCCCTTTCATTTATCATGCGGTGCCTGCTTTTTCTGCAAAATGGGCGAGTGGTCGGCCTGCGATAACACCAATCCCAACGCCGCTGAAATCGAGCCCGCGTTCGGCGGCCCCGTGCCCGGAATGTTCGGTTACACCCACATCACCGGCGGGTACGCCGGCGGACAGGCTGAGTACGTCCGCGTTCCTTTCGCGGACGTCGGTCCACTGAAAGTCCCCGCGGGGATCCCCGATGAGAAGGTTCTCTTTCTTTCTGACATCTTGCCCACGGGTTGGTTCGGTGCCGAAAACTGCGGTGTTCGGCCCGGTGACACGGTGGCCGTGTGGGGATGCGGGCCGGTGGGTCTGCTCGCGATCCACAGTTTGTTCGTACAGGGCGCGGAGCGCGTCATCGCCATCGACTCGGTGCCGGAACGCCTTGAAAAAGCCCGCGCCTTCGGGGCCGAGACGATGAACTACGAGGCGGAATCCATCTTTGAAGCGCTGCACGACGCGACCGGCGGACGTGGGCCCGACGCCTGCTTGGACGCTGTCGGCATGGAAGCCCACGGGCATGGTGTGATGGGCGCCATCGACCGCGTCAAGCAGGCCCTCAAAATCGAGAGTGATCGCCCGGCGGTGTTGCGTCAAATGATCCGCGTATGCCGTAAGGCGGGCACCATTTCTCTCATCGGAGCATACTCCGGGATGGTTGATACCTTCCCGATCGGCATTGCGTTCAACAAGGGTCTTAAGTTCCGGATGGGACAGACGCCGGTCCACCGCTACAACCGGCTTTTGCTCGAAAAAATCATCGAAGGAACGCTACGCCCGGAGTCGATCATCTCGCACACCCTGCCGCTGGACCAAGCTCCCAAAGCCTATGAAATCTTCGAGAAACAACAGGATGGATGTACGAAAGTCGTGTTCAAACCCGGCATGAACGGGCGCCAAGCCGCACCCGTCGACGCCTAACCGCCTGGCTAACCGCGACGTCGATCAAACTCCACCACGCCGTCCTTGAGCCGTACCACCCTGCGGCAGCGCTCCGCGATGCTGTCGTCGTGGGTGACCATGATGATGGTCATGCCCTTGGCGTGCAAACCTTCGAAGAGTTCGAGGATTTGTTGCCCGGTCTTGGAATCGAGGTTGCCCGTGGGTTCGTCGGCCATGAGCACGACCGGATTGGTGACCAGCGCTCGCGCAATCGCCACTCGCTGCTGTTGACCGCCGGAGAGCTCGCGCGGCCGATGGTCCAGGCGGTCATCGAGCCCCACCAGCCCCAAAATGGCGGATGACCGTGCCTCGCGCTCGGACTTTTTGAGCCCCTGGTAGAACAGCGGCACCGCGACGTTTTCAAGGATCGTGAGTTGCGGGATGAGGTTGAACGCTTGGAAGACGAAGCCGATTTTCCGTCCCCGGTATTCGCTCAATTCGTCGTCGGGCATGCGGGCGACGTCTTTGCCATCGAGGAGGTATTCCCCGGCGGTGGGGCGGTCGAGGCATCCCAACACGTTCATCAACGTGCTCTTTCCGGAGCCGGACGAACCCATGATCGCGACGTACTCGCCGCGGGTGATCGTGACGTCGATCGTCTTGAGCGCCTCGACCATGATCGAGCCGTCGGGCTTGTAGTAGGTTTTGGAGAGGGCCCGCAGCTCGGCGACCGCGGCCAAGGGCAACGGAGATGTCTCCGGGGCCGGGTCCGCGATGATCGCCGTCACTGCCCCGTCTCTTCCAGCTGAAGCCCAGCGAGGGCGGTCATGGGATCCGGGGCGAAGCGGAAAATTTTGTCGAGGCCGGTGAGGCCGAAGATGGAACGAACCTCCTCGTGCACAGAGCATAGTTTGAGGGAGGCGTCCCGCTGCTTCATGACGTTGCGGAGCTTGATTAACTGGGCGAGGTTGGACGAATTGACATAGGTGACGGCCGAGAAATTCAGAACGACGTGCGGCATCGGCTCGGCCAGTCGCTCGGCCCGCAGGGTGATCGAGATCAACTCATCCGAGAGGACGGGTTCGTCGCTGAGTTCGCAGAGGACGATGTTTTCGGACCAATCGTTCGACATGGCGTTTCCAAGTGTACGGGCGTTCCCACCGCACCATACGCCCAGGGGACTGCCAAGTTCGCGACCCGGAACGGTTGCATTGCGGGTGGCTCCTTGGTATTCTGGCAGCCAACACAGGGGGAATCATTATGGATGCGAAGGGCGTGGTGGGTGGTGTTGTCGTGGGCGTCGGAGCCCTCGTGATGGTCGGGTTGCGGATCCACCGCGCCGAGCTACGCTCCGAGAGGTACGACCGACAGAACATGCAGGCGGAGGCGGACTTTGCCGAATGGCAGCCACACATGTTACACCTGATGGCTCAGGCCCCGGATCAGAAGCGGATCGGCGAGTACCTCGTGTGGGGGGTCAACGCTTTTCACGACGAGGTAGCCTCCGCGCAGAGTGGCAACAGCGGCACCGCGTACCGCGATGCCATGATCGACCGAATCTTTGCCCACGCATACGGCGAGGGTCGTGAGGACATCCAGCGGTCTCTCACGAAGATGCGGACCTACGTGAAACTGTCTGACCAGGACACTTGGTGGGAGCTTCAGCCTCAACACGTTGGGAAATGACGGACCGGTTTCAGCCGGTTGATCCTTCGGGGGGTCCGTTGGGCGGGGCTGCATCCGGCGGGGCCGGAAGGGCAATTTCCGCGCTGGCATCGTGCGCGACCTTCGCCGCGGCGATCACTTCGTCGCCATCGTTAAGGGCGACAACACGGACGCCCTGGGTGCCGCGGCCGCAATCCCGGATGGCGGCGGCCGACATTCGGACGAGTTGACCCTGCTTGGTGATGACGACCACGTCGTCGGAATCACGGACATCGAGAGAGGCAATGCTGCGACCGTTTTTGTCGGTGAGTTTGATATCCACGCGACCTTTGCCGCCGCGGGACTGGCTGCGGGCCTTGCCGGTTTCGGGCTGGACGCGGTATTCGTCGATGGCGGTGCGTTTGCCGTAGCCCTTGTCGGTGATGGTGAGGAGGCGGACAGTGGGCTCGGCGGTCATGAGATCGCTGTCCGCATCGAGCGTCATCTCGACGCGAACGAGGCCGATAACCTCGTCGGTGTCGTCGAGCTCGATGCCTTTGACACCCTCCGCGGGGCGGCCCATGACGCGGACGTCCTGCTCGCTGAAGCGGATGGACATTCCGCCCGCGGTGGCCAGAAGTACGTCGTCGTTGCCGTCGGTGAGCGTGACGTCGAGCAGCGAGTCGCCTTCCTTCAGCCCGACGGCGATGAGGCCGCCGGCCGAAACGTTGCGGTAGTCTTTGAGCGGGGTGCGCTTGATAATGCCGTTACGGCTCACGAAAGTGAGGTAATTGCTGCCCTCTTCGAAATTGCGGACGCTGAGGTAGGCGCAGGTGCGCTCTCCGTCTTTGAGGCCGATGATGTTGACGATGGCGCGGCCGAGGCTGGTCCGGCTCATCTCCGGGACCTCGAAAACCTTGATCTTGAAGACGCGGCCGGAATCGGTAAAGCAGAGGAGGTCGTCGTGGGTCTCGGCGACGAACAGGTGTTCGATAAAGTCATCGTCCTTGGAGTCAGACGCCTTGATGCCCTTGCCGCCCCGGGCCTGCTGGCGATACGTATCGAGCGGGACGCGCTTGATGTACCCGTGATGGCTGATGGTGAGGGCCACGGTGCCGCGGGGGATCAGTTCCGCGATGTTGATGTCGGCCCCGGAATCCTCGATGACGGTGAGACGGGGCGTGGCGTATCGGGCCCGCATCTCGAGGCAGTCGGCCCGAATGATGTCGAGTACCTTCTGGTGGTCGGCAAGGATCGCCAGGTATCCGTCGATCTCGGCGCTGATGGCGGAATATTCCGAAGCGAGCCGCTCGATCTCCAGCCCGGTGAGTTGGATGAGCCGCATGGCGCCGATGGCCTCGGCCTGAACGCGGGTAAGCGTGACTCCGCCCTCGCCGGCGCTCTGAACCGCGGCGAGCAGCGAAGCGGGAATGCGGGGGGCGAGTGGGTGATCGGGGGCGATTCGGAAGCGCATCGCCATGAGGCGTTCGATCGCTTCTTCGCGGGCCTTGCTGGCGCGGATCTGGCGGATCACCTCGTCGATGTCGCACACGGCGAAGATGAGGCCCTCCAAAACGTGGGCCCGCTTGCGAGCCTCTCGGAGGAGGAACTGGGTGCGGCGGGTGATGACCTCGACGCGGTGATCGATATAGCACTCGATGAGTTGGATCAGCCCCATCGTGCGGGGTTGGCGGTTGACGAGCGCAATGTTGATGATCGAGAACGTGTCCTGGAGCGACGTGAACTCGTACAACTGATTTTCGATGACACGGGGGTCGGCCCCGCGTTTGAGTTCGATCACGATCCGGGTCTGGGCTTCGCGGCCGGATTCGTCCCGGACGTCGGAAACGTCCCGGATGCGGTCGTCGTCCACGGCTTCGACAATTTTCTTGACGACGCCTTCCTGAACGAGGTTGTACGGGATCGTGTCGATCACGAGTTGCTGGCGGTCTTTGCCCAGCGGCTCGACGTGACAGGTGCCGCGCATCGTGACTTTGCCGCGGCCGGTGAGGTAGGCCTCGATGATGCCGCGGCGGCCGTGAATGATCCCACCGGTCGGGAAGTCCGGTCCTTTGGCACCGTATCGCAGAATCGTGCCGGTTTCGTCCAGCACGTCTT
The DNA here is from genome assembly GCA_964549785.1 of uncultured Phycisphaeraceae bacterium. Classification (GTDB taxonomy): domain Bacteria; phylum Planctomycetota; class Phycisphaerae; order Phycisphaerales; family UBA1924; genus JBEIUO01. The sequence goes on from CAZJXA010000046.1 coordinate 15,210, forward strand.
TCATGAGTTCATCGAGGCCAATCTCGGGGTTGTCGACCACACGGATGATGGAGTCCAGTATCTCCGTCGGATTCTGCGGCGGGAGACTGGTCGCCATGCCCACGGCGATGCCGATCCCGCCGTTGATGAGCAGGTACGGAAACTTGCCCGGGAGCACCGTCGGCTCCATCAGGCGGTCGTCGTAGTTGGGCTGAAAGTCAACGGTGTCGAGCTTGAGGTCGGCCAACATGTCAACCGCGGCGGCGGTCATCCGGGCTTCGGTGTACCGCATGGCCGCGGGCGGGTCGCCGTTGATCGAGCCGAAGTTACCCTGAGGATCAATCACGGGCACGCGCATACGCCACTTCTGGACCATGCCGACGAGCGTGGGATAAATGACGGCCTCGCCGTGCGGGTGGTAGTCGCCCGAGGTGTTGCCCGCGATCTTCGCGCACTTCAGATGCTTGCGGTTGGGCTTCAGGTTGAGATCATTCATCGCCACCAGGATGCGGCGCTGGCTGGGCTTCATTCCATCGCGTACGTCGGGCAAGGCACGATCCATGATCGTGCTCATCGCGTAGGTCAGGTAACTGTCCTTGAGTTCCTTCTGGATGTCCAGCTCAACGATCCGGCCGTGGCGATCGGGCTTGTCGGTTCCGTCCACCGGCGGCTGACCGGAAGGGGGCTCTTCGCCGGAAATACCGCTTTGGAGAGAAGAGAGACGCGAGCAACGGAGTGAGCCGAACGTCAAGCCGAATGCCATGCAAGGTGCTCCCGCGATCCGCTCATTGCCGTGCCGCGAAACCGACCACTGTGGAGCGAAAACCTCGAAAACACACAGGGCGACGCGTCGAACAAGTGTAGGTCGGCCGCGCTGCACGGCGGCTTTCCCGGGGTTGGAATTGGCGATTTGATCGCGTGCAAATGATGACCCGACCGAGCCCAACTCGGCGTTCCGAACGTGACGCGTGAGCGGCGCCACCGCGGCGGGAAAAACTCCGCAAATATCTCGATCAGACCCGTGACAACTGGCGCGGAATGCTCTGTCGAAATCCGTTTATTCGCGTCTTTGAGCGCAGTTGCGGCACACTTGACACCTTGTACCCCGCAGTTACCCGGGTAAATTTCGTGTTGACCCGCACCCGGTTCTCTGGTATGTTGAGTTTTCGGACGTTGATGGGGTCGGTAGAAATTCGGCGGCGTTGCAGCCGCAGAGCCCCGGGTTCGATCGTCCAACTGTGGGAGCACAACATGACGTGTTTCAGAGGCCTTTCGGTGATGGCTCTTATCTCCATGGCGGCGTTGACGGCCCAAGGCCGGGCGTGGGCTCAGGAGAACCCTCAATCCCCGATCGGGTCGATTGTGCGGTTTGAGTTTGACACCGGCGAGTTGGTCAATCCGACCCCGAAGCCGGAGATCGTGGCGGCGTTTCCGATCACGATGCCAGGTTCGAGTTTCATGCGGCTGTACTTCTCGCAGGCGGATCTCGCGGAGGGAACCCGGGTGCGGGTGACCAGTGTGCTGGATGGTGAGGTTCAGGAACTGGGCGTTGATGGCATGCTGTTGTGGGGGAATACGACAGCGTACTTCAATGGTGACACGGTCCTGGTGGAGGTGATCGCAGGACCGAATACCGCCGGCAATCGGCTGGCGATCAAGGATCTCGGGATCGATATGGGCATCCGTCCGGCGGGCGCGAACGGGCAGTGCGGCATCATCGGCGGCACCGACACGCGGGCGCTCTCCTCCGAGACATGGTCGGGGCGGATCATGCCCGTGGGGTGCACGGGCAGCGTCTACTGCAACACCGGCGGCGGCATGGTGACCGCCGGGCACTGCGTGGACGGTCAGTCGAACCTGGTGATGCACTTCAACGTGCCCGCCAGCACGTCGGGCTGCGGCACCGTTGCGCCGCCCGTTGCAGATCAATTCCCGATCACCAACTGGCTCTTTGAAAACGCCAACCCCAGCAGCGTCGGGGCCGACTGGGCGGTCCTGAACGTCGGCACGAACAACCTTGGTCAGCGTCCGTTCGGCCGATACGGCACGTTCCGTTCCTTGGCGACCGCGCCGGCAGCGGTGAACGCGGCGTCCAACATCTGGGGATACGGGGTTGATACGACCTGCACGCGGAGCCAAGTGCAGCAGTACAGCGGGGGGAACATCACCAACGTCTTCGGCACGCACTACTACTACAACAACGACATCCGCGGCGGAAACTCCGGGTCGGGCTTCCTCAATGCCTCGAACCAGATCATCGGGATCGTCAGCCACTGCGCGGGCAGTTCATACAACATCGCAACCCGTATCGACAAGCCCAACTTCGTGAGTGCGCGGGCGACGCTCAATCCGTGCGGAGGCGGAACTCCTCCTCCCGGCCCGGCGAACGACGCCTGCGGCAGCGCGACGGCCCTCACGGGCTCGGCCTCCGGAACCACCGTCGGCGCCACCAACGACGGCACGGCTTCGTGCGGCTCTTCCAGCACCTCCCCCGATGTGTGGTATTCCTTCACCGCCACTTGCACCGGCAGCCATCGCTTCGCGACCTGCACCGCCAGTTTCGACAGCGTGCTGAGCGTTCATGCCGCGTGCGGTGGGGCCAGCATCGCCTGCAATGACGACCACGGCTCCGGCGGCGCGGGCGGTTGCTCCAGCAGCACCGCCTCGTCACTCAACGTGAGCCTCACGGCAGGCGCCAGTTACCGGGTACGCGTGGCAGGCTACAACGGCGCGACCGGCACATTCACGCTCGCCGTGACGCCGCCCTCGTGCAGCACCAACGGCTCGAACGCGTGCGCGTCGGCTCCTTCCATCGGCAACGGCGCGTTCCCGTACACAACCGTGGGGGCGACCACCGACGGCCCGATGGCCTGCGGCGGGGCGGGCAATGACATCTGGTACCGCTACACGGCGTCGTGCACCGGGACGGTGACGGTGACGACGTGCGCCGCGGCGAGTTACGACAGCGTGCTCGCGGTCTACGGCTCGGCGTGCCCCGGTACCGGTGCCGCATCGATCGCGTGCAACGACGACGCGTGCAGCGGCACGCGCTCCAGCCTCACGTTCGCCGGTTCGGCGGGCGCTGCGTACCTCATCCGCGTAGCCGGCTACAACGGGGCCACGGGGACGGGCACGCTCACCGTTTCGTGCGGCGGACCGGCCGGTTCACAGTGTAACTGGGCGGGCGGCGGCTGCATCGCCGACTTTGATGGCGACGCCGACTTCGACACCGACGACGTGATCGCGTACCTGGGCACATGGGAAGAGGGCGGAGAGTGCGCGGACGCCGACGGCGACAGCGACGCCGATTCGGACGACGTGATCGGCTTCTTCGCCCAGTGGGATGCGGGCGGCTGCTAACGCAGACGGAGGCCCGACGACGGGCCAAAAACACAATACGGGCGGGGCGTTCCTGACGTCCCGCCCGCTTTCAATACGGCGATACGTGAGCGGCGGCTCTGGTTCGGTGGCAGCGGGGGAAGCCATACTGCCGCCGAGCCTGCGACAACGCTGGCACCCGGGAGTTC
>CAZJXA010000047.1:0-18531 GCA_964549785.1 uncultured Phycisphaeraceae bacterium
GGTCCATCGCGTTATCTTGCGTGTCGTCGGTGTTGAAGGTGTCGCGGACGTCGGCTCGATCCGCATCGGCTCCGGTTTCCTGGGTGGGGACGGCGCCGACGCCGACGTCCGCGACACCTTCAACACCGACGACACGCAAGATAACGCGATGGACCTGCAGGGCGGAACCTATTCGTTCCCGGGGAACGTGTACAACATCTCGACCGGGTCCGACATCGGCAATCGTGAGAGCCAGGGCGTCTACGTCAACTTCAACATCGGCGGAGACCTCGCGCAGTTCTTCACCGGGCTCTCCCCCGCGGTCGCGCAGAGCCCCGAGGAAGGCGACGCCAACTTCATCAACCTGAACGTGGGCGGCCGCATCGGCGACATCCAGATTTCTGGTGGCATCGGCAACGACCACGACCTCAACGACGACGGGTTTACGTTCGACCCGTACAATTTGATCACGCTCGATAGTTTCAATCTTCGCTCCGGGGTTCGCGGCGGCAACGGCGACATCGGCCGCATCCGCACCGGCTTCCACATCGTGGGCGGTGCGTTCAACCTGCGCACGTCCCCGGGCTCGACCGTGGGGCAATTGCTTGTCAGTCAGGACGTCTACTTCACCGACCGGCCGGCCGACGGTCGGTTCGGCATCTACCGGGACTTCGGAGAGACCGTAAGCGGTATCGATTTCCAGACCGGGTTCGGATCGGACGTGCGCTTCGTCGACACGCCCCGGATCGATTTGCAGGTGGCACGGGACATCTTCTTCCCGATCACCGTCGCCGAAGAGTTGACCTTCACCGACGACGGCGGCGCCCAGGTGACAATCTCGATCACCGGCGTTGTGGCCGCTCCCGGCACGGAGATCGGCCGGGTTCGGATCGTCCCGATCGACGGTTCGCAGGGCGTGGCGATCGCCGTGATCGAAGCCGACCTGGGCAACGGCGACGGCGCTTTGGGCGGCACCCTCAACATCACCTCGACGTCCAGCAACCCCAACAGCGTCGTCAGCATCGGGCGGATCATCATCACCGACGCCAATCTGACGTCGAACATCACGCTCACCGGCAACGGCGAGATCGATGTTTTCCGGATCGACCAGCGGGGCGGGGCGGGGCTGGGAACGCTCAGCAACACCACGCCCAACGGCGACTTTGTCGCGGCCGACCTGACCACCCTGAACACGCTGGAAGTCCGGGGCGACCTTGGTCGCACCCAGATGCCGGCATTCGGGCCTCAACTGATCGGCCCATTCCTGGGCGTGGTCATCGGCGCGGGTGAGGCGGCCCAGGGCGGCCCGCTCTCGCTGCCCGGCGGCATCTTCCTGGACGGCAATTCCAACGGCAACTTTCTGCGCCCCATCCGCGACGACAACTTCCAGGTCGGACAGGCCTACCTCGACGACATCGGCGGACCCTTCGACGGCTACCTCAACGGCTTCGTGATCCGCACCGGCAGCGTTCAGCAAGTGTCCATCGACGGCCGGGCCGGTGACTTCATCCTGCAGGCCCGGGACGCGGGCGGCGTGCTCAACGCCCTCCGCGTCAACGACGACGGGGTGACCGGCCCATCGGGCTTCGACGGGATCGTCGGCACCATCTTCGCCAAAGATATCGGCTCCATCGACATCGGCGACGGCCTCAGCAGGTCGGTGGGACCCCTCGCCACCACCGGCATCTTCGCCATCGACGACATCGGCACGATCACCAGCCGACGCCTCACCGGACTCGTGGTCGAGAGCGCGATTATCGCGGGCAACCTCACGCCGCTGGCCATCGAGATCGCAACCCCGCAAGACCCGTTGTTCATCGCGCAGGTACTGGGCGAGGGGGTCAATGCGATCACCTTCACCGGCGCCCTGGTCCGCGACGCCTTCATCGGGGCCTCGACGCTCGATGCCTTCTGGATCGGGTTTTCCTACCTTGAGGATTACCTCGGCCTGGGCGACATCGGCGCGATCAACCTTAACCAGTCGACGTTCTTCCGCTCTGTCGCCGACGCCATCAACCTCAACACCTTCACGATCACGGGCGGTTTCTTCGACGCGTCCAGCATCCTGGTCCGGTCCGATATCGGGACGATCCGCGCCCCCGGGTTCCGCAACAGCACGCTCGAGGGCGAGGAGAACGAACGCCTCACATCCCGGATCTTTGCGGGCGGCAATGTCCAGACCATCACCGCCGACAACGACATCTCCGATCTCGTCTTGGACATCATCGGGAACCTGCGCGGCAGCCTCACCGCCGACAACATCATCCGTTCCACCGTCGACGTCGACAACCGCCTCTTCGGCCTGAACGTCCCCGGCGACATCCGCGCCAGCCGCTTCACCCTGGGCGAGGTCCGGACGCTGGCGGTGGGCTCCGACATCCAGAGTTCCGAGTTCCTGATCTCGGGCGAAGTCACGTCGTTTACCGCGGGCGACCGGATCGTCAACACCGAGATTCAGATCACCGGCCCGGACGCAGCCTTGGGCACCGTCGCCGCTCCCAACCTCATCAGCGGCTCCATTTCGGTCGCCGGACCCATCACGTCGATCACCGTCAGCAACGGCGACTTGGTGGCCGATATCCGGACAACCACGGTTCGCGGCACCATTACCACGCTCTCCGCGTCGCGCGATCTGGCGATCCAGGCCGACGTCTCGGGCACCATCACCAACCTGGTGGCAGGCCGCAACATCGGGTCGATCACGGGACGCGGCGTCATCGCCACGCGGGGCGACATCGCGTCGGTCTCCATACCCAACGGCCAGTTGTACGCCGATCTTCGCACGGGCGGGGCGTTCACCGGCACCGTAACGATCGGCGGGGCCGTCAACAAGCCGGGCGACGTCCAAGTCGGCTTGGGATCACTCATCGCCTTCGGCCGCATCGGCACCGTCACCGTCACGGGCGACTTCGGCGGCGACATCACGTCGTACTCGGGCGGCATCACGGCCATTAACATCACCAACGGGTCGTTCTTGCCCGGCCGTTCAATCAACTCGTACGAGGGGTCGATCGCGGCGATCAACATCGTCAACGGCAACCTCTACGGGAACGTCCATGCCGATTTCGATATCACCGCCCTCCGCGTCACAGCGGGTGCAGACGGCATCTTCGGCGACGTCGGCGTCAACGAAACGCTCTCGCAAGGCACGCCCTTTGATGCACGTCGCAACCACTTGCCGACCGGCGTCTTCGCGACCTCGGCCATCCAGGGCCCGCGCATCACCGCCGGCCGCAACATCACTAACTTCACCGTGTCGGGTGGGTCGGTCTTCGAGTCGTTCATCTACGCCGAACGCTCCATCGTGGCCTTGGCCATCACCGGCGACGTCCTTAAGGACGGCGCGACCTTGGGCGACGCCACCTTTATCGGCGCTGGCGATTCCATCGACCTGCTCACCGTCAGCGGCTCGCTGCGCAACGCCGTGGTCTTCGCGGGCGTCACCAATCTCGGCTCGGACAACCGGCCGGGCGGGGCCAACCTGCGAGCCGACACCGTAAAATCCGGAGAGATCCGGGTCGTCACCATTGGCGGCGAGGCGGCCAACACCACCTTCATCGCCGGCATCGCGACCGGTCTCGACGGCGTCTATGTGACCGCCGACGACCGCCAAGTACTCGGCCTCTCGTCGGTCAACACCGTCTCGGTGGCGGGGGCCGTCACCAACTCAAGGGTGTCGGCCGATGCCATCGGCGCGGTCGACGGCCGGCTCAGCCGGGGCGGCACCGACCTCGCCTCGGTCAACCCCGATCTTGCCTCCAATTCCGGGACGCCCGGGGCGGCCTTCAGCGGCACCGGGACGTTCACGGTCGGCGCCGACACCATCACCATCACGGTGGCGGGTCCGGGCTCGGCCTTCTTTGATGCGGCTCTCAACAAACTGACCGTCCGCGACGGCACGGCGGCCACCGCCGTCACCGTCGGCACCAGCGGCCCTTCTCTCAACAACTTCGACCTCGTTACCAACGACAACGGCTCGCTGGGCGTGGTCACCTTCAACGCCGATCTCACCGGCGACAGCGATATCGCCATCGACGGAACCGCGACCACCCTGGCCTTCCGCCGGGTCACCAGCACGGGCACGCTCGCCATCGGCGGCGCGGTCACCAGCGTCACGTCCACCGGCTTCGCGGGCGGGTTCTTCTCCGCACGCAGCGTCACCACCTTCACTATCACCGGCGACTTCGGCGCCGCCAGCCCGACCGTCACGAACGAGGCTTCGATCACGCTCCTGACGGGCGGCGCGATCACGATCACCGGGGTCGCGCGGGGCTTGGTCAGCGTCGAGCGCGACCTCACCAACCTCACCGCAACCGCGGGCTCCTCTCGGGCCAACTACCGCGTGGGCGGCTCGCTCTCGGCGTTCGTCTCCGGGCCCATGACCAGTTCCGTCCTCTCCGTCGGCGATGCTCTGGGCACCGTCGTGGTGAACGGCGACCTCGTTGACTCCGCGATCGTCGCAGGGCCCGACCTGGGTTCCGATGGTGCCTTCGGCGGCGTGCTCTCCGCCGCGGACGACAACGGAACCGGAACCATCGCCTCGGTCAACATCACCGGCTCATTCCGCGAGTCCGACATCTCCGCGGGCGTGCTCCGCGGCGGCGACGGCTACTTCGGCACCGCCGACGACAGCGTCGCGGGCGGCCGTTCCTCCATCGGCGTCGTGACCATCGGCGGCACGGCCACCGGCTCCAACCGTGCCAGCGAGAACTACCGCATCGTCAGCACCGGAACGCTCGCGGAAGTCCGCGTGGGCGGGAATGCCTTCACCGCCAACGGCAACCTCCGCATTCAACGCCCGGAAGCCCAGCCCATCTCGATCGACATCCTCGCCATCAACGTCGACGCCGTGGGCCGGCAGTTCATCGCCACCATCGTCTTCAACCAACCGATCGACCCCGCCACGATCGCGCCCGCGCTCTCGATCTCCGAGGTTCGCGGCACGGGCGACGTCCTCATCCGCCTGATCAACGGCATCGACTACACCTTCACCTACGAATCGGCGGTCAACAGCGTGGTCGTCACGTTCAGCCGCACCATCACATCGCGCAACCTCCCGGTGTTGCCCGGCGTGCCGGGGCCGGGCATCTACCGGTTCGAACTCCAGCAAGGTATCTTGAACGGGCAACTCGACGGGGCCCTCGTCGACGGCAACGGCGACGGCTTCACTCCCACCAACGACGATTACTCGCAGGACGTCATCATCGGCGATGCGGGCGACAAGTTCGCTCCGGATCGGGTCGCCGCAGGCACCGGCCAGATCGCGATCAACGTCGACTTCTACCCGCCCACCAATCTCGACATCGTGCTCGACAACAACGTCACGCCCGACGGACTGCCCGACACCAACCGCACGTTCACCATCACCGGTACCATCGGCGACCACCCCGACAACGACACCAACTTCTTCCGCTTCGTGAGCGACGTCGATCTCTACAGCATCACCCTCACCGCCGGCCAGATCGTGCGTTTCGGGGCCATGCAGGGCTCGGCCCAGCGGGCCGTGCAGGCCCTTATCAGCCCCACCGGTGAGGTGGTCAACCGCTTCAACGTCCTGCCCGCGGCGATCCCCCTTCCCGCGCCCCTGGGCGACCTTCTCGACATCACCCGCGCGGTGGAGTACCTCATCACCCAGACGGGCACGTTCTTCATCTCCATATCCAACTACGGCGTGGCCGCCCCGGGCACGCTCCCCTTCGCGGACCCCATCCCCGGCGGCGTGGGCGACTACAACTTCACATTCCAAGTGTTCGACGACGGCGACTCGGGCTTCACGTCCGACACCGACTCGGGCGACGGCCAGACCGTCGTCGATCCGCCCCCCGCGTCCCAGTTCGCGGGCAACGACGGCATCTTCGGCACCGCGGACGATTTCGCATCGATCCCCATCGGGCAGTTCACCTTTACGCTGCAGCGTGGCCCCGACGGGCAGCCCAACACCGCCGACGACGTTATCTCCGGCACCAACGGAACGAATATCTCCGTGGTGAGGGCCGCCGATGGTTCCATCACGCGGACGATCAGTTCCTCCATCGGGCCCGCCGGGGCCTCGGGCGTGCCGGGGGACTTTACGTCCGACGTCGACGTCTTCCACCTCAACAACCGTCGTGAGATCGCCGCGGGAACGCGGATGAAGATCACCGTCAAACTGGCGGACACCGGTTCCGATCTTGGGTCCGCTTCTCCCGTCACGCTCACCGACGAGCGCGGCAGTGTTCAGTTCGGGCTCTTCGATACCACCGACTCCATCAATGTTGACGACGGGTTGCTGGTCTTCAGCCCCTCCGATTTCAGGCCCACGGCGGGCACGCCCAACAGCGTCATCGCCGCCAACGGCGAAACCCGGTACGGGTTCGACGCCAACGGCGATTTCTTCATCGAGTTCATCGTTCCCGCCCGTATCCAAGGGACCGGCAACGGCACGTTCGCCGTCTATCTCCAGGGCGTCTACAACACCGACTATTCGCTCGAGGTCGTCACCACCTCCGGCACCGGCACCATCACCAAGGCGACCCAGTACGTGCTGATCGAGACGGCCGGCGGAACCGTCGACTGGTTGCAGGCGGGCGGGTTCACGACCACCCTCCCGGCCTTCACCTCACGCGTGCTCGGCATCAACGGCTCGGCCGTGAACGGCCAATCGGTCGACGACTTCATCATCGATCAGTTGGTGTCGTCGCTCAACAGCCTCTACGCCCAGGCTGGCATCGACGTGGTCTTCTCCATCAACCCCGGCGACTTTGAGTTCCAGGAGTTCTCGACCGTCTTCCTTTCGTCGGCCGTCGATCCTTTGATCCCCTTGTTGGAGGCCTTCGACGCCTTCAACTTCTTCGAGTTTGGTGACGACTTCAACCCCACCAACCCGTTCGGCTTCAGCGAGCACTCCGACCCCTTCAACACCGACAAGGGCGATGAGGCCGTCGTCTATATGCCGTCGTTCGCGCTGCTGGGCCTCTCACCCAGCCCAGCCGACGTCGATCTCTTCATCCAGTCGCTCACGGGCGCCGTTTCACGCCGGGTCGGCGAACTCGTCGGGCTCCGCATCACCGCCGACAACCCGGACGGCGCGATCGCCGATCCCAACGCCGCGGACTCGGTCCTGGGTCAACCCGGACCGGGAGCGGGGTACCAACTGCCCAATATCGCCCGTGACCTCTCCGACCCCTACGACTCCATCGCCCGAACCAACTTCTTCCTGGGCCGTCAGAACGCCGTGAACCTGCTCGACCGCTACTTCAACTGATTTCCTCGGCCTCGAAACCTCGTGCTCTTGTCACGCGGCCCGGTTCTCGCAACCGGGCCGCTTTTTCTTTTGTCTCAGCCGGCGTTCAGCGATTGCTTGCAGGGCCCCCGTCGCCGCCCGACCTCCGGCTACCATTCTTCCCCTATGCCGACGATCACTCTGAATGGCCGGAAATGTGAGTTCAAACCCGGGCAGATGATCCTGCAGGTCGCCAACGACCACGCGATCGAGATCCCGCAATATTGCTACCACGACGGCCTCTCCATCGTGGCCAGTTGCCGCATTTGCCTCGCCGAGATTCATGCCCCGGACAAAACCGGGCAGCTGGTACCGTTCATGGGCGGCAAGCTGATGCCGACATGCCAGACGCCGGCCGCGGACGGCATGGTGGTCTACGCCGACAGCCCCAAGAGCGTGGCCAACCAGAAGTCGGTGATGGAATACCTGCTCATCAACCATCCGCTGGATTGCCCGGTGTGCGACCAGTCCGGGGAGTGCTTCCTGCAGGATTATTCGTACATGTACGGCCGCGGCGTCTCGCGCTTCGAGGAACAGAAGGTCAAGCAGGCCAAGAAGGACATCGGACCGCACGTGTACCTGTACGCCGACCGCTGCATCCTGTGCACGCGGTGCGTGCGTTTCACCCGTGAGGTCACGGGGACGGCCGAGTTGCTGGTGCAGGGCCGCGGCAATAAGGAAGAGATCGACGTCTTCCCGGGGATCCCGCTCGACAACGAGTTGTCGGCGAACGTGATTGATCTTTGCCCGGTGGGTGCGCTCCTGGACAAGGATTTCTTGTTTGCCCAGCGCGTGTGGTTCCTCAAAGGCGCTTCCAGCATCGACGGCATCACCGCCAGCGGCGACAACATCCGCATCGACCACAACGAGGGCAAGGTCTACCGCATCAAGCCCCGAACCAACATGGCGGTTAACAAATGGTGGATCACCGACGAGGTGCGATACGGCTGGAAGTTCGTCCACTCCGAGGACCGGCTCCGCACCCCCACGCGGCGGCAGTTTTCGTCGATCGTCGAGTGTGACTACGCGCGGGCCTACGGCGACGCGCTCGCGGGTGTGAAAAAGGCCGTGCAGGGCGGCGCGCGGCTTGCCCTGGTCGTCAGCCCGATGCTCTCGTGCGAGGATGCGTTCGTGCTGGCCACGGTCGCGACGAGGCTCGATCCGCAAGCCGTCTTCGCCGTCGGCCCGGTGCCGACGCACGGCAGCGATAAGGTCTTCCCGGCGGGGGCCAAGGACGGCGACGCCAACGCCTTCAAGATGTACGCGGAGAAGGCCCCGAACGCCCGCGGCGTGCGGCGGGTGCTGGCGGCCTTCGGCGCCGTGCTGGAATACGACGGCCTGCTCGGTGCGCTGGGCAACGGCACAGGGCAATCCAGCATCGGCGCGGTGATCGTGACGGGCAACTACCCGAGCGACTGGGTCACGGCGGACTTCCAGAATGCGCTCTCGGGCAAGTTCGTGGTGCTCATCGATACCCTCGCCGGGTCGCTGTGCGATTCGGCGGACATCGTCATCCCGGGAGCGACCTGGGTCGAAAAGGCCGGCACGTTCGAGAACGCCAACGGTCTTTTGCAGGCCTTCGAGCAGGCGATCCCCGTGATCGAACTCGCCAAGAGCGAAGGACAGATCGGGCTTGACTTGATGGCGGTGCTGGACGGTGCCCCCGTCAGCACCGACGGCGCCGCCGCGATCGTCCTCAACACCACCCCCGGCCAGGTCGCTGCGGGCCTCGAAATCGCCCGCTCCCGCGGCACGACGTTCAACGCCGCGAACGTGCGGTCGGAGATGGCCCGTGGGAACGCGTCACTCACGGTCGCGTTCACGAACGTCGCGATGCCGCCGGTCGAGGCGCGGCAGCAGCCCGATATGCAGATGATGGACTTGTAGCGTCGAATTCGCGGACAAGTGGGAGAGTCGTTGTGATATGTGCGACAAGTGAGGACTAGGTGATCTTTTTTTTTACGCGTCATTCACGTTGGCGATAGGACGAATGTTGATTCTGCCTTTCAGAAGGCATGCGTCTGGGAGGGTTGTCCTTCATTGAACCATTTCGCTCCCCGGTTTATATTATCTGAATCGGAGTACAACCCAAATGTCCATTATACTGTAGGTGCTTCATAATCCTTTTGATTGGCTTCTGTACACTCCAGCTCTTCGGCGCGATCGCGCAAGCGGCCCGTCACAAATGGTTTCCTACGGTGGTCTTGGGATATGGCGCTCTCCTGCTCGTGCTCGCGGCGTGGCACGGGGTGAATCAGCAATCACGGTACGCCGCGATGAGGGCCCGCCTGAAGGCCGCGGACGGCAAGCTTTGCACCTACTGCGGCTACGACCTGCGGGAGTGCGAGTCGGGCAATCCCTGCCCGGAATGCGGTCGCACCTGGGATAAGGTTGCCGCTGTCGCGGCGTGGCGCAAGTGGGTTCCGTGGCGGTATTGACCGAAGAGGGGGAGCCGTTCGAGCACGGTCAGGGTCGAAGAGAGGAAGGGGCGCTCGGGTGGGACGCCCGAGCCACCCGAGGCGATATTTGAAAAAAGTTATGCACAAAGCGGATTTTGGGCTTGACAGGGGGGGAGGGGACGGTGTAATCCGGCGTCGCTGTGTGCCTTTCCGCACACCTTGCGCGGAGATTCCCATGACATTCTCTCTGGCGACGATGCACCTGGCGAAGCGGCTTTCCCGCACCGCGTTCGGGATCGGCCTCGCGGTCGGCCTGATGTTGAACCTGTCGCTGGTAGACCTCGCATCGGCGTGCTCGATGCCCGCATCGCCCCCGTGCGTCACGCTCCCTCCGGAGGCCGCGGCGGCGCAGGCGTTTGTGGACATGCAGTGCCAGATCCATCAGACGCTTTTCAATGACGGGAGCGAAGCCGGGGTAGCGTTTCGCTTGGGGGACACCGACATCACCACTCCGGGCGCTTACCCCGCTACTGACTGGCGGGGTGAGGAAGTTCAGTTCAAGGTTGTCCGCGCGATCTCGATGGACTTGCAGGAGCTTGAACCCGAACTCTTCGATCAGGGGGTGATCGCCCGGATCGTGTTCGGGCGATTGGCCGGCCCCGCGGGAGACGTGAACGTCAGTGGCGTTGCCATTTACCCGAAGGAGATCACGCTCGACGAGGAGTTCTTGCTGCTGGTGAGCGAGGTGCTCACCGAACCGCAGCTGGCGATCCACGAAGAAATCTCCCGCATCCAAGCGGGGGTGCGGGTGCTCGACACCGGCACGTTCCAGTCCCACTCGCTCGCCACGGTGACCTCGGCGGCCACCATGTTCGCGGCGGGCGCGGACATGTCGTCGTTATTTGCGACGGGGGTGAATGCGGCAGGAGGAGGCGAAGTTGATGCTTCGTGTGTTGAGGCCGCGTACGCGCAGTACCAGATCGCCATGGATGCAGCTAATGCGTCTATGGCTGCCTGTCTGATTAACGCCACCGTAGAGTTTGCTGCTGAGATGGCCGGATGTGCATTGATAGCGATTGGAAGCGGGGGCACTGCTTTCTTTTTACCGCACTCTGCGCCATACTGGTTCTCGCCCACTACGCCCGCAACATGGCCAACTGCGTTGTTCAGCACGGAATCGCGACTAATGCTGCCGAACAGAGCCTTCTCGCCGCTCTTCGTGTGTGCGGATTGATTATTTACGAGGTTTGATTCATTCTAACGCGTGATGATAAACCTTGTCCTCCAGCGCTGCCAAACGGCAAGCCTGTCATTATCGCTGTCGCGGCGATTTTTGTTATGGGGTTGATTGATGATTTGCTGTATTATGCAACCGGCCAAGGGGGTCCACGTTCGATCTGGAATATGTGGGGAAGTAAATTGGCACTTGTAGTGCCAATTATCTTCGGTGTACAAATGCTAGTGCGGTATAGCATAATTAAGAAACGGATCAAATTAACAGGTGGCCATTTATGCACTTGCTGCGGGTACACTATGACAGGCACCAAGGGAGCACCATGTTGCCCCGAGTGCGGCCAGCGTTGGGATCGTGGAGGCGCGATCACAACTTGGAAGAAGTGGGCGCCCTGGCGATATTGACTAGGTTCATAAATCTCCCTGCCTTGCCGAGGGAGTACCCGCGGCTGCGGCAGGGGAGGGAGGTGCCTTGATTTCCCATCCCTCCGCGGCCATTTGGCTACTTGATACAATGGCAACACGCGGGTCGAATTTTGAAAAAGTTATCCACACAACGGAATTTGGGCCACTTCCTGTCGCCTAAGCCGCGTGGTGCCGCTCCGCGACCAATCTGTTGGCAACGTAGTTTGCTACTTAGGTGCTTCATTGTCCTTTTCATCGGCTTCTGTACACTTCTGCTCTTCGGCGCGATCGCACAAGCGGCCCGTCACAACTGGTTTCCTCCGGTGGTCTTGGGATACAGCGTTCTCCTGTTCATGCTCGCGGCATGGCACCTTGTCAGTCAGCAATCACGGTACGCCGCGATGAGGGCGCGACTGAAGGCGGCGAAGGGCGAGATATGCACGGTCTGCGGGTATGACCTCAGCAGGCATCCGACCGCCATACGCTGCCCGGAGTGCGGGAGTGAGTGGAACAGCGCGAAGGCGGTGGCGGCATGGAAAACTTGGGTACGGCGGTGGTAGAGAAAGGTGTTTGAAACGACAGAGAGTCGTAACCTACGACCAACATATCCTCAATCGCTTTTCAACCGCTCAAACCACGCTGTTTCCGTCTGCCAACTTCCTACACCTCGCCGCTTATCCTTCCGCCATCAACGCCTCGCGCGCCGCCCCTAGCGCCTCCCGCTGTTCCCGCGAAATCTCCGGGTACCGCAGATCACGCCCGCGGATACTCGACGTTAACACTTCCGCCACAATGCAGCGAGTGACCCATTTGTGGTCGGCCGGCACGACATACCACGGCGCCTCGGCCGTGCTGGTGGCGCGGATAGCGGATTGATAGGCGGACATATACGAATCCCAATGCCCTCGCTCTGCGACGTCCGCCGCAGAAAATTTCCAATGCTTTTCGGGCTCGTCCAGTCGGTCCAGGAAGCGCTTGCGTTGCTCGCCCTTCGAGACGTTCAGGAAGAACTTCAGGACCATCGTGCCGTTGTTGGTCAGATGTTTTTCGAAAGCATTGATATCGTCATAGCGTGACTTCCAGAACGTGTCACCGCGCTCCCCCGGCGGCAGGCCGCTCTTGTCCAGCCATTCCGGATGCACCTTGACGACCAGCACGTCCTCATAGTGCGAGCGGTTGAAGAGGGTGATGCTGCCACGCGAAGGCAGCACTTTCATCACCCGCCAGAGGAACGAGTGGTCGAGTTCCTCGGTGGAAGGTTGCTTGAAACTGTGGACCACGCACCCCTGCGGGTTCAGCCCGCGCGTCACGTGCTTGATCACTCCGTCCTTGCCCGCGGCGTCCATCGCCTGCACGATCACGAGCACGCTGTGGCTATTGCTCGCCCACAACACCTCTTGGGCGGCATCGAGTTCCTTGAGCCGCTCGGCGAGGTACTCGCGGGCCTTGGGCTTGATGTCGTCTTTCTCGAGATCGGCGAACACGCCGCCCGCCCAAGCCGGGTCGTGGTTCTTGAGAACGAATTTCTCATCCGGGTCAATGCGGAAGCGATCAAGGTTGTTGGTGGGCATCGCAGCAGCGTACGGCATCTAAGCGGGCGTCGTACGATGGCCGCCAAGCGCGTGAGCGTCCGTGTGGGCGTTGCGGCGTTCGTGGAAGGAACGGGTTGTTCGGGGGATTCGTGGCCAAGACGCGTCGGGTCTTTGTGTGTCGCTCGTGCGGTTCGGCCCAGCACCGGTGGGCCGGCAAGTGCCCCGATTGCGGGCAATGGGACAGCCTTGAAGAATCCGTCTTTGACCCCGCCGCGGAGAGTGACGCCCACCTGGGCCTGGCGGCGGCCGCCGGCGCACTCGCTTCCGGGGACGATCCGTCAGACGTTCTCTCCGCGGCAGTTCCGGCCCGAACGCTCGCGGAAATTGGTTTGGGCGACGCCGCTGTTACCCGTCTACCCAGCGGCATCAGCGAGTTCGACCGAGTGCTGGGCGGCGGGCTGGTTTCGGCGAGCGCGGTGCTGGTGGGTGGCGAACCCGGTATCGGAAAGAGCACGTTGCTTTTGCAGGCGGCGATCCGGTGGGCGGCCCGCGGCAAGCGCGTGCTGTATGTGAGCAGCGAGGAGAGCGCGGAACAGGTCAAAATGCGGGCCGAACGGCTGGGCGGTACGGCCGCGACGGAGTCGGGATTGTTCGTGCTGGCGGATACCAACCTGCCGCGGATCGTGGAGCAGGCCCGGAAAGTGAAACCCGCAGTGTTGCTGATCGATTCGATCCAGATGATCTACAAACCGGACGTGCCGGCAGGGCCGGGGAGTGTGACGCAGTTGCGTCGGTGCTGCAGCGACCTTGTGTACCTGGCGAAGTTGTCGGGGATTGCGATCGTGCTGGTGGGACATGTGACGAAGGACGGTGTGCTCGCGGGCCCCCGCATGCTTGAGCACATGGTGGACGCGGTCGTGTATTTCGAGGGAGACCGGTATCACAGTTACCGAGTGGTGCGGGCGATCAAGAACCGGTTCGGGACGACGCTGGAGATCGGGCTCTTCGAAATGACGGGTGCGGGACTGAAGGAGACACCCGAGGGTGCGGGCGTGTCGGCGGTCGCGGGAAGCGAGGTCCCGAGGCCCGGCAGTGTCGTGTGCCCCGTCTTGACGGGCACGAGGTGCGTGCTGATTGAGATGCAGGCCCTCACAGCGACGGGCTTCCCCGGGGTCGCCAAACGCAAGAGCAGCGGTCTGGACGCGAACCGACTGGCGATGCTGATCGCGGTGCTGGAGCAGCACGCGGGCCTGCGGCTGGCGGATCGCGACGTCTTCGCATCCAGCGTGGGTGGCCTGAGAGTCGCGGAGCCCGCCGCAGACCTCGCGATTCTGCTCGCCATCGCCGGTGCCCACTATCGCCGCGCCCTGGCCCCGGCGACGGCGGCGGTGGGGGAGGTGGGCTTGGGCGGCGAGGTGCGGAGCGTCCCACAACTGGAGCAGCGGGTGCGCGAAGCGGGCAGGCTGGGCTTCAAACGCGTGCTGGTGCCCAAGGCGGTGGCGAAGCAGGAACGGCCGAAGGTGCCGGGAGTGGAGGTCGTGGAGATCAGGAACGTGGACGGCGCGGTGGCGGAGCTGGGATGACCAGTTGCAGAATTCCCTTGGTGGGGCGAGTTGAACGGTGTGGCGTTCGAGGTCCGCTAGTCCGCCGAGATGCTCTTGGGACCTTTAGTTCCCGCCACTCGCTCCATGTAGCCCTTCCCCTTGCGCTCATACTTCGTGAAGCCCATGCGCTCCAGGTTGGAGTTCGAGAGCGAGCTCTTGCCCTTGATGTCCGACCACTTGCCGGCGATGGCCGGGGCCACGATGGCCCGCCGCACAGGCTCGCCAGATATGGGGTGCTTCACCAGCGCGTCGTCGGCCATCCGCTGCAAAATCTCGAACGTTTCGCCCGTGGGCTTCCCGGCCTTGTCGAGCACTTCGTACACATACGTTGGCATGAGAAACCCGCCTTCCTCGACTTATCCGCCGAAGACGCGGCCGGATTCCATGTCCATCATCTTCCACCCAGTCCGCTTGCACAACCGCCCCAACACCGGCCACGCGATGTCTTCGTCGGAAATCGAAACAATCGCCTGCGTGATCAAGTCCTGGCCGCTGGGGATCTCAACTGCGATGCCGGGGCCATGAAAAAACTCGGTTCCCATGGCCGAATCCGGGCCGCCGTCGGGCCCGGTGTTGAAGTCCGCGAACGTCGCCACAAGTTGAGAGAGCGTCCCTAACGGGTTCATCCCGCCCCCATCTTTGGGGGACATCAGCACAATCTGTCTGCGCTTTCGAGCCACACCGCAAGCGTAGGGTGCCGCCTCACGCCGCCTTGGGTTGTCCTTCCGTCTCGCGGTCTTCCTTTTCGATCAACTCGGCGACCGTATTGATCAACTTTTCAAGCGGCACGGGCTTTTGCAGGTAGCGGTCGACGCCCAAGTTCTCCGCATACGCCTGGTGGCGCTTGCCCTCGTTGGCGGTCACCATGATGACGATCGGGCTGTCCTCCAACCCCTTTATTTTCTCAAGAACCAGAAACCCGGACCGCTTCGGCAGCATCATGTCCAAGATCACGATATCCGGAGGGTCTTCGCGGCAGATCCGCACCGCCTCGTTCCCGTCCATGCACACCTGCGTGAGCGCCCCTTCCGATTGAAAGGCCGCATCGAACGATTCCACGATATCCTTGTCGTCGTCCACGATGAGGACGCGGATGTTGTCGAGCCGTCCGAACGATTCACCGTCTTCCGCTGGCGTGAGTTCCTCTGAAGTCATGGCTGTTCTCCGTCAATCCGCCGGCAAGGCGTGCCGGATGTCGGCATTCGTGCAGGTGTCTTTACGCCCCAACCTTTCGACCGGTTCATCCGTTCACTCGCTGACCAATGTACCACCGCTCCGCACGGAGGGATGCACCGGCGGCGGCTTTCCGGCCGTCCACCCCGATCCGACACTGCTTAGAGAGGCGAACCGGCCGCCACCAGGCGCGCATCGCGGTCGCTGCGGTCAACAATCGCTTCGGCACTCGCGTCATTCAGCCACGGCAACCCGCCCAACTTCGCCCGCAGGGCGTCGGGAAACGGCTTGCCGGACCGCTCGTGCAGCGGGCGGCTGCGCCACACCCGGTGCATCCAAAGATATTGGTCCGGTGCCTGCAGAATCATCCGCTCCATGGCACGGCGATACCGGGCCGTGAGGTAATACAATGGATCGGGCCGCCCGTTCCAGTCTTCAGGGCCGAAGACATCCACAAGTTGGATGGTGTACCCCATTGAGGCCGAACCAGACCCGCCCCCCTCCCCGTCCAAGGGATGCAAACGCCGAGCATTGCCGCAGATGATCGTCGCCCCGGTCTGCATCGCCAACAGGCCGATGGATTTGTAGGTGCTGGTCAGCCGACCAAAGAACGGGACGAAGAGTCCCCGATCGCCTCCGGATTGGTCCGCGACAAACCCCGCCGGCATCCCCTCGGCCATGGCGATCGGGATGCTCCGCACCGACCCAAATTTGCTGTGGAGGGTAAGTCCGCGCCGCTGGCGGGTGTCGAAGAGCCACGAATCCAGGGGCAGGAGGTCCAACGGCCGATACGTCGCCGCCATCGGGAACCCCAGCATGCTCATCGAGTAACCGATCAACTCCCAGTTGCCGCTGTGCCCGCTCAACAGAATGATGGGCTTGCCGGAAAGCAACGCCCGCACCGCCGGCTCGATCGGCGAGAACGAGAGATGCCGACGAAAACCCTCCTCGGTGATGAGACGGGGCGTGTAGCAGATCTCCACGCCCAACTGGAAAAGATGCTCATACCCGCTGACCGCGAGAGAATGGATGCGCTGTTCATCGGCATCTGGGAACGCGACCCGAAGATTGATCGCCGAGCGCGGGAACCGCTTCCGATTGATCCGGCTGGTTGCGAAGGTGCGCCCAAGAGCCCGGGCTGCGGTCATCGCAGGCCCAAAGCCCATCAGCAGGGGTAACGAGATCGCCGAGCGGATGACGCCGGTCAGCGCTTCCTGAAGCAGCATCGGCATCTTGGATTGAAACCGCGAGCCGGTGGGCATCCGAATATCAGTCCTGAGTGCGGAATCCGGAGTGCCGAGGCGTCCTCAACCTCAGTCCCCTAGCCTCTCCCTACCGCCGCGGCCGTGAAGGCACCACCCCGGTAAGGGTGTACAGCCGGTTCTCGTTGAGGACCGGAACACTGGTCTTCCGGGCTTGGTCGGCGAGGTTGTCGTACCGCTGCACTTCCTTCTGCTGGCGGACGAAGTTCTGGACAACCTCCAACGGCGCGGCATCGGCGGGCCTTGCCGGCACGATGGGGCGCGATCCCAAGACGAGGAAGTCCGAGTCACCCGTGAGATCTTCAACGATCTGGCCGCCCCAACCCTCGATCATCGATCGGATCTCCTGGGCCTCCAGGGCGCTCGAAATCCCGTCGCGGTTGGAGTCAAAGTTGCCGAAGACAACGAACTTGTAGATCTTCGTCGGGTCGTAGACCGCGTTCGCGATCACGTCGCCCTTGACGACCGAATTGCCCCGCACCTCGCTGGTGACGCGGGCGGTGGAGCCGGTGGCCCCGACATTGATGATTTCGATCGTCGCCTTGCCCGGGGGATAGACACCCTCATCGTTCGGGCGAATCGCGGCGCGATCGGCGTACACCGTGAACGTCATCCCCAGCACGGCCCGCTCCCGGGCCCCAAGATTCAAGTACACCGTGCCGGTAGACGCGTCGAGCCCGACGACTTCGCCGTCAACCAGCCCGGCCTCGTCGGCCCCGCGGAACAGGGCCGCCGATTTCTCGCCCCGCGCCGCACCTAACTGGCTGACCAATATCTGATTTTCGTCCGACAGCCGCGTGATCTCATCGTCCGAACGCTTCTGGGCTTCGGCCGCATCGTTCTTCAACCGATCCGTCTGGGCATCGACCTGGGTCTTGAAATCTTCCATCCCGCCGCGATACGCCGTCATATCTCCCTCGAACGTGCCGACGTCGGTGTTCAGTCGGTCCACCGTCGCTTGGTGCGACGCCTGAATCCCCGCGAGGCGATCCTGCTCATTCGTAAGGTCGGCCAAGGCCTTCGCCCGCTCCGCCTCGGCCCGCGCGAGTTGGTCCCGCAGGTTCGCGACCTCGGCGTCGCGCGACGAGATCAGCCCGAGCAGGTTACCCGACGAACCTCCCTCGACCGTCTGCAACTTGTTGGTGAGGTCGGTGAGTTTGTCGCGGCGCGAGCCCGAAACCCGCTCCATGATCGACCCTTGCGAGTCGACCAGATACGTCACCAACGACTGGCGATTCTTCTTCGCCTCTTCGATCAGGTTCCGCACATCATCCCGATTGCGTTCCGCAGCGGAAACCACGTCCTGCGAATCCTGCCGGGCTTGGTCGAGCTGCCGCTGTCGGTCCTTATACCGACCGAAGAAAACCGTCGTGAGGACAAAGAGGGTGAGGGTGAGAATCGCCAACACCGTGATGGTGGCACCCACACCGAAACTCGTGCTGCTCCGACCGGCCATGCGAGAACTCCCAATGAAAGCCGACAACCGTCCCTTACCCCCGAAGTCGCTCATCGAGGGGGGTCAAGCCTAGGACTCGCTTCGACGCCCTTCCCCGCGTAGTCCCAGCCCGCGTGTCGGCGTACAACCACCTTACGCAGCGTCGCCCCTACGGATGCTTCGGACTCCTGGGCTTCGGCCCTGACGCTTAGTTTGCCACTCGTCAACCGGGATGTGAAACTCCCGGG
>CAZJXA010000048.1:0-18287 GCA_964549785.1 uncultured Phycisphaeraceae bacterium
GTGGGGGGGGTGGGGTAGCCCGCTTTGGGATGGTGGTTAAGGTGCCCAGGGCGGCGATGTGATGGGAGGCGGAAACCGGTTGTCCCGGATGGCGCTCGGCGAGGCTTCGAGCGGTTGGAAGCACGAGCGTTCCGCAACGGAGTGGTGGTTCTGCGGTACGCCGCGCCCCCACGCGGCTGCGCCCCCCTGACCAAGAAAAACGTGCGAACTGATCTGATGGCAGTTGACCTCGGCCCCGCGGGCAGAGGGGGTACCGATCGCCAAGGGGAACGACCATGCCCAAAACGAAGGCCGCAGCACAAAAGGCATCAGGCGTTCCGGCTTCGCGAATGAGCTTTCAAGATACGATGAGTGCGTTGGAAAAGGCCGGTTCGGTCCAGACGCGGAAGACCTATGCGCGACACGGCGTGCCCGAACCGATGTTCGGCGTCAGCTTCGCCACACTGAAGACCCTTTACAAGCGGATCAGAGTCGATCATGAATTAGCGCAAGCCCTGTGGAGCACCGGAAACTTCGATGCACGCAATCTTGCGGTCAAAATCGCCGACCCCGCGAGCATTTCTTCGCGGGAGCTCGATCGCTGGGCCGCAACCCCGACCGCTCGCATGTGCGGAGGCTATGTCGCTCATCTCGCGGACGAGAGCCCGCACGGCTGCGCCAAGGCCGACAAGTGGCTTGCGGCTTCGGACGACGCCACTCAATCTGCCGTGTGGAACCTCGTTGTTTCAATGGCGAAGATTAATGAATCGACCGAGGATTCCTGGTTCGCGGAACGACTCGTGCACATTGAGAAAGCCATTCATTCCGCGCCCAATACGCATCGCTACCTCATGAACAATGCGCTCATCGCCATCGGCGGCCGCAACGCCTCCCTTTGTAAGTCGGCTGCGGCCGCCGCCAAGCGGATCGGCACGGTAGAAGTCGACCACGGGGACACCGACTGCAAGACCCCCGTTGCCGCGGAATCCATCGACGAGAGCTGGGCGCACGCGAAAGCCAAGGGCTTCGAAACTCCCGCCGCTCAAGAGCGTTCTCGCGAGTCGATGCGGACGCGGTGTTAGGAGATCTTGGCGACGCGGGTGCTCGGCTCATGAAATGCACGCAGGGCCTTGCACCGTCAGGACCGCTCCGAACGACATGTCCTTGCGGGCGGCCCCGGCAGTCAGCCGTACTGTTGGCCGTTCTTGGATAGCCATAGCCGAGAACGAAGCCATGAAGATTCTGACCACGAGTGCCATAGGACTCCTGCGCCATGCCAAACCTCTTCACTCCTCTCACCGTCGGGGCTTTGGAGCTGCCGAACCGCATCATCATGGCTCCGCTCACCCGCTCTCGGGCCGGCCCCACTCGGACGCCGAATGCGCTCATGGCCGAATATTATCGACAGCGCGCATCTGCCGGGCTGATTATCAGCGAGGCGACTTCGGTGGACCCGATGGGAGTCGGCTACGCGGACACACCCGGCATTTGGTCGGAGGATCAGGTGCGCGGCTGGTCCGCCATCACTGAGGCGGTGCACGGCGACGGCGGGCGCATCGTCCTTCAACTCTGGCATGTCGGGCGTATCTCCGATCCGCTCTTTCTTGATGGTCAACTGCCGGTCGCACCGAGTGCCATCGCCGCCGACGGTCATGTCAGCCGCGTGCGGCCGTTGAAGCCGTTCGTCACGCCGCGCGCGCTCGGAACGAGTGAAATGCCGGGAATTATCGAAGCCTATCGCCGCGGCGCCGAGAATGCCCAGCGCGCGGGATTCGACGGCGTGGAGCTGCACGGCGCGAACGGCTATCTGCTCGATCAGTTCCTTCAGGACAGCTCCAATCACCGGGCCGACGACTATGGCGGCTCGATCGAGAATCGTGCGCGTCTTATGCTCGCCGTGACCGACGCTGCGATCTCCGTCTGGGGTGCCGACCGCGTGGGAATGCACCTTGCCCCGCGCGGTCATGTGCACGAGAGCGACTCAAATCCGGCGGAGACGTTCGGTTACGTCGCACGCGAACTCGGCAAGCGCCGGATCGCCTTCATCTGTGCCCGCGAGTCGCTGGGCGACAACCGTCTCGGACCTGCGTTGAAGAAAGCGTTCGGCGGCGTCTATATCGCCAACGAGAAGTTCACGCAGGAAACTGCGGAGGACGTCATCGCTGCGGGTGAAGCGGACGCCGTCGCCTTCGGAGTGCTCTTTATCGCCAACCCGGATTTGCCTCAACGGTTTGCCGCGTCCGGGCCGCTCAATGAGCTTGATCGCGCCACGTTTTACACACCCCTCGCCAAGGGCTACGTCGATTATCCGATGCTTAGCGCAGCAGACTGAGATGTTTGCGGGCTTTCGGCGAGCAGTCCGGACGCCGAAACAGGCGCTGCGGCCTGGCGGCGGGGCATGACACATTTCTGGGAGTTGATGGCTCACTGTTGCGCACAAGGCGAGGCCCCCCGCGGACCAGTTTCAGACCCCCACGGGATGATCCGTGGCCGGTGTTGTTCGGAATACGATCCCGAAGTGACGCGACGCCGGAAGGTAATCCTCCGCTGGACGATGACCGCGCTCGTGCCGTTTCTGTTGTTCACCGCCCTGTTTGTGGAGATTGGTGAGGTTTCGTGGGCCAGCCTTGGGCCTCGAATCTAGTTCCACTTGGGGCGCGGCTCGCTGCGGATAGGTTCGCCGGCATACTTGGTAACGGGATGGAACTTCAGCCCCGTTGGGAATTGGATCCCGCGTCCGGCCGGAGAGGATCGTTGTTGGTGGTTCCACCACAGAAGTTGGACCTTCTACTCGCCCGGTGCCACGAGCACTGTCTCGGAATTGATCGTGCCGATCTGGCCATTCGCCGCGACGGCACTGGGTGGGTCGATCATTCTCCGGGTAAGACGAGGTGGTACTCGTGCCGGCCTCTGCCCTTCCTGCGGCTTTGACCTCCGAGGACTCGTGGGCATAACCCCGTGCCCCGAATGTGGCGACGGGCGATGAGAGAGTCGTTTCCGCGGCAGGAGCCGGTTGTCACGGAGGGGGCATCGTCCCGGCATCGGTTGCCGGGGGCGGTTGGTCTTTTCCGATGGCATTGAGCAAGTTTCGGCGGAGCGGGGCCGTGACGTCTGAGAGGGGGACGAGTTCGAGGTCCGGCGCTTCGAGCGTGCCGCCGATGCGCACCACGGCGGAATCGGATTGGAAGGTCGCGAGGGCCCGATCGAACTCAGCGAGAAAGGGAAGACGGACGTCTTTGAGCGGTCGGGCGGCTCCGGCGGCCGTGCCGCGGATTGGGCTTTGCATCCCGGCGGTAATGTCCTCAATGACCACGTTGGCGCGGACTTCGGTCCCACGGTTGAAATACGTGAGGCGGCGAAGGACCAGCGAATCGCCCTCCAGGTTGATGCGTGCTTCGCCGTAGCCGGCGGGAGCGGGTTCCGGCGATCCGAGTTCGAGGGCGTTGTAGACCGTCGAAATGGCACGAATGTTGGCGAGATCCGAGTCCGTAATGCGGACTGTGGACCGCCCATAAAAGCGATGCGGCAACCCAACGTATCCGCCCGCGGCGACCGTTCCGGAGAGTCGTCCTGGGAGGGATGCGGCGTCGGGCTGGAAGGCGCGGGCTATCTGGTTGAGGTCGAGCCGTTCAAACGAGGCATCGAAACGGACGAGGTTTTCGCCAGTGTGCTGCGAGAGTTTGGCCCACACCTCGATGGAGCCGTCGGCTATGTTGGTCGTGAGTTTGTCGAGGGTGATGTCGTCGCCGCCAACGTAGAGCAGCCCGTTGATCGACCCGATCGAGAGGGCTCCGAAGGTTGCTCCGGGCATGGTGAGCGCAACATCGACCTTGACCGGCCCGGGGGCACGCTCGTCTTTGGAGGGTGAGATCGAAGCGGCACCGTTCATCACGCCCACGAAGCGACCGGGGAGGGTTGCGAGATTGTTCAGGGGATCGAGATCGATACCCGAGAGTTCGACTGTTCCCTCCGCGTTTCGCCAGTTGGCGAACGGGAACCTGCCGCTGCCGCGGGCAGTTCCGCCCAAGAGGGTGGCGTCCATGCCCCGGACGGTGACGGCCTTGGTATCGATATCGCCCCGAAGGTTGAATTCGCCCAAGGGGCGACCGGCGTGCGCTATGACCGCGAGAAGATCTGCCGTCGCGGCGTCGAATGACCATGCAGTCTTGAGAGCGACCTCTGTGGTTCCGGTCAGTCTCGCCGAGAGTTGGGCGGGGTCGTATTTGAAGGGCCAATCTTGGAAGCGGATGCGTGCATCGGCGACCTGCGTGACGAGGTCAAGATCGGCATCACCGGAAGCGGAGGCCGGGCCGGATCGGATCGCAATATGCGAGATATTGAGGGCGGATTGGGTTCCTTCGATGCGGCCGGAGGCCTCGTCGATGTCGACGTAATCGGTATCGAGCGAGCGGATGGTGAAGGGTCCGGAGAGCTCGAAGTTGGATCCATCCGCTGCGGGCCAGTGGGCATCGAGGGAGGTGGAGAGGATGCCGAGTGAGGTGATGGCGGCAGCCGCATTGGGGACGAGGGCATCGAGCGAGAAGGCTTCGGCCTCGGCGTGCAAATGGGAAACGCCCGCAGGCTCGATGGTCGCCACGACGCCCAGAGACCCATTGGCGATGGCGGTTGGAAAGAGTGTGACCTGCGTGACGCCGTCCGTGATGTTCCCGGCGAACGGGAGGATGGTGGTGATGGGTTGGGCAAAGTCAAAGGAGAGTTGGTCCACGAGGAGTGTGCCGGAGGAACGAAGGAAAAGAGGGTCGAGGGAGCCGCGGAGGGTTGTGGTGAGGGCGACAGCGCCGACGCCGCAGGCGAGCGGGGTGTCGAGGGATTGGGCGGAGAGGCGTGCGACGGTGTCGAGGGCGACCGGCAGTGAAGGAAGGGTGATGGAGGCGTGGGCGTCGAGCGGCTCGGCGTTATCGGGTAAGTAGTCACCAGAGGCATCGAGGGTGAAGGAGGGAGTCTCGAACCGGAGGGCGTTGATGTGGATGCGATCGGACGCGCCGGAGGCGGTGAGGCGCAGCGTGCCGGGGAGGTGGACGTTCCAAGGGTGGTCGATTTCGGAAGCGCGGAGATCGACGGTCCATTCCATCGACTTTGGGGTAAAAGTGCCGGTCACTTTGACATCGGCATTAGGGACGGAGAGCGATTCGAGATGAAGAACTGGATCTTCAAAGGAGACCGTCAGGGCGGCTCCATCGAGTTGCAAGGATTGATCTCGAGCGGTGAGATTGAGCGCTGCAAAGTGGATCGTTGCGCGGATACGCGAAAGGTCCGGTCCTGAGAGATTTGAGTTGACTTGTGTGGACCAGGAGAAGGTGTCGACCGAACCGGTGGAGGCGATGGTGAGGGATGCGGTGACGCCGCGGAGTGCATTCAGGTCGAGATGCAGGTCGAGGTCGCCTTGGTGTGTGATCGATGAGGCGGTGGAATCGGATGATGAAAGCGTCACCCAACGCACGGAGGCGGAGCCGTCCGTCGAAGCGAGGTTCCAGAGTCCTTCGGCCTCGCCACGGAGGTCGTCGTGCGCGAGAAGGAGCCGCTCGGCCCGAATGGTGTCGGGCGTGATCTCGATATTGCCACACGCGATGGTCGCTCTACGCCCGGAATCACGGTCGGTGATGGTGACCTGTTCCGGTGTGAGCGTGGTGATGGATGAGCCGCCCGTGAACCGGGAAGCGAAATTGACAGGCCCGGTTACGTGGAATCGGTCGGCATCCAGCGAATGGATGGCCAGTCGGCCGGCCAGACCCTCCGTGAAGTCGCCGTTCCACTGACCCCGGAGGGCGAGGTTCGGAGGAAGATTTGGCAGGAGGGGACCCATCACCGCAACAGGTGACGGGAGGTCGACGTCGAGGGAGTGGGTAAAGGGCTCGGCGAGGACGATGCTGCCCTGGAAGGTATTGAGTTCGCCGAGGGCGCCTTCGAAGGTGTAGCGAGAGGAGTCGGGCTTTCCATCAAAGGCGAGGAGGCCGAGTGTTGTGGTCACGCCGGCGTGTTCATGGAGAACCTGGGTGCGGGTGATAGCGATAGCGGGAATCGGGATCGGTCTGGTCGAAGGTTCAGCAGGGTCGGAAGCCTGATGGGCGTTGATGATTGCGATGGCACGCTCAAAGGTGGACTGGCCACGAACGTCTTCGCGCCAGGTGAGAGCGGCATCCGCGACGGCGATGGAATGGACATTTACGTCAGCCCCGTTAAGCAGACGGAGCAGGGCCGTGTGGGAAACGATGGCGGTGCTGGCTGTGAAAAAGGGCGTGTCGTCTTCCGGGAGGGACGCCGTAACACCCTCGAGGCGTGCTTGGCCGTTCCAACGGATGGAGAGTTCCGAGATGGACCAGCGGAGGCCAGTGGTTTCGTCAAGTTCTCGCACGAGGAAGTTGCCCGGGATGTCGCTCATAAGGACGGCCTGAATGGCAATGAGGGCCGCCGCGGCGAGGACGACCAGTATCACCGTGATTCTGATCATCCATCGACGCATGAGCAGGGTCGCTCCGAAGGCCTATTCGGCCTTGGGTGTGGTTGGGGCAATGTCGCCGGAAGTACGTCGTCCGAGGCCGAAATACCACCAGTCGTCGCGGTAAGTCCAGCCGACGAAGGGGCCCGAAGAGGCGACGACTTCGCCCGTTTCACGCCAGTACGCGACGTACGCGACGCTGGCGATGCCGCGTTGATCGGTGTTTTTGAAGAGGGCAAGTTCCGGGGTGGCGAGAGGGACGCGTGCTCCGCTGCTCTGGTCGCTGGAATCGGCCTGGAGGAGGATGGAGGGGACACCGACAAGAGTGTCGGAGCGATCGATGCCGACGCCGCCGCTGCGGACTTCGAGGACAATCTGGGCTTTGTCGCGATCCGGCTGGAGTTCGACGCCGCCCAGAAGGAGTTTGGCGCGGAGTTCACCGACGACGAAGTTCTGCTGCGCTGCGCCGAAGTAGGTCGTGTCGACAAAGACCTTGCGGCCGCGGAGATTTTCTACGGAGATCTGATCGACCGCGCGTGATGCGGCGGTGGACATGAGGAACTGTTCGGTGGCGGTTTGCGGTGGGTCTGTCGAGCGGATGGAGGACTGACACCCCGCGTGGAGGGCGAAGCCCACCATCAGGACGGCGAGGACGGCGAGCCAGTGTGAAGGGGTGTGCATGGATAAGTAGCGCGCGGGGCTCATGAGCGATTAAGGACGGGCCGTGGTGCTCCAATTCGCTGGCGGAGGGGACGTGTTGCGGGCTTTCCGGAGGCTCGTCTCACGCTGGTACCTTTGTCGAATCCATCGCTACTGACCGGAATGCGCTCAAGCGTCGCCAATGGTCACTCTATCACCCAATCCAGTGGGACCGGTGAAGGGAAGGTGAATGGAGGGTGAAGGGTTTGATGGGACGACTTACAACACGGATAGGCGCGATCAACGGGTTGGGATTGTCTGGTAACCGGGGCGAGGTCGGCGGGGCTCATGTCTGCATCGATGACGGCGCGATGACGGTTGTGGACCCGACGGGGGTGAACGGTTACTGATGACGCGATGAAGTGCAAACGCGGTTCGCGAGCGTCGGACGAGAGCACAACGCCGACAAACCGACCCCACGCGAGTTCGGGCTCGGATGCCGATCACGCTCTCCGAGCGTGCGACGACCAAGATGGCGGATTGGTGCTTGTTCGCTGATGCCGGACGCCCTGCGAGGGAGGCCACTTGTCGGGGTTCTCCGCCGCTCGTGTGGGTGTGGTTGAAGAGCCGATTCTGCGGGCGATGGCGTGGAGCGATCCCTACCGTTTCCCTGGTGTTTTCTATCGCCCTCAAAATGCTCTTTGGCGACCGCACGAAGTACCTCACGCTGGTCCTGAGTCTCGCGTTCGCGACCTTGCTGATGAACCAGCAGGGCGCGATTTTTCTCGGGCTGTTGACGCAGGCGACGGGGATTTTGCAGAACGTGCACCAGCCCGATTTGTGGGTGGTGGATCCCGGAACGCAGTGGGTGGCCGAGTATCGGGCCCTCTCGGATCGTAAACTAAACCGCGTCCGGAGCGTGGCGGGCGTGGAGTGGGCGGAGCCGATCTTCAACTCGTTCGCGGTGTGCGAACTGCCCGACAACACGTTCAAACGGTGCCAGATCATCGGGATCCCGCGTTCGACGCTGGTTGGGCGACCGCCGGAGATGGTGGAGGGGAACATCGATGACCTGCGTGCACCCGACGCGATCATCATCGAGGCATCGAGCCGCATCAAATTGGGCAACGTCAACATCGGGGACACGCTCAAGATCAACGACAAGCGGGCGGTGGTGGTGGGGTTCTGCAAGGCCCGGCTGGGCTTTGAGAGCAACGCGATTCTGTATTCGACGTTCGACAACGCGGTGGCGTTCAGCCCGGTGGGCCGGGAGAAGATCAGTTACATCCTTGTGAAGGCCCGCGCGGACGCCGACATCGGGGAGTTGCAGGCGAGCATCAACACCCTGGGTGACGTGGAGGCTCTGACGCACACCGAGTTCCGCGACCGCTCGATCGCGTTCATCGTGGTGGCGACCGGCATCGGCGTGAACTTCGGCATCACGATCGCGCTGGGCTTTGTCGTGGGGCTGCTCCTCTCCGCCTCGGTGTTCTACCAGTTTACAATCGAGAACCTGCGGCACTTCGCGGTGCTGAAGGCCATGGGGGCGCGGGCCTTCACCCTCGTATGGATCGTGGTCTTGCAGGCGACGGTCGTCGGGGTTGTGGGCTACGGCATTGGTGTGGGCGCGGCTGGGGCGTTCACGATCGTCGCGGCGAAGTTGGAATCGGAGCTCACCGCGTACCTGCCCTGGCAACTCCTGCTGGGCAGTTTCGTGGCGACGCTACTGACGATCATGTTGGGGAGCCTTCTCAGTGTTCGACGTGTCGTGACCGTCCAGCCGGGGGTTGTGTTCGGCGGGTGAACAGCTGCGACTCGGGAAAGCAAAAACCGCGGGCCAGTCGGCCCGCGGTTGAGAGTTGAGAACAGTTTTCGGCCCCTTCCGCCGATCCGGGGATCAGGTTCCGTGGGTGGTGGGCGCGATCGGCGTGACGGGGGTGACTGGGGTGTCGTCGTCGGGACCGTCGTCGTCCGGGCCCTCGTCGTCAACCTGGGATTCGAGTTCCTTCTCAAGTTCCTCGATGGACTTCTCGGCTTCGATCTTCTCGCCGCGGGCGATCTTCTCGGCTTTTTCCTTCTCGAGTTTCCGCTTGATGGCGTCGATCTTGACCTTGTCGGGGGCGATGATGATGCTGGCCTGCTTGCCCATCCAGCGGGGCATCTGCTCGAGTTTGGCGATGTCGCCGAGTTGGGTGGCGACTTCTTTGAGGTTGTCGATGCCGAGTTCGCGGTGGGCGATTTCGCGGCCCTTGAAGCGCTGGGTCACCATGACTTTGTGCCCGTGCATCAAGAATCGCCGGGATTGATCGATGCGGACCTGCACGTCGTGGGGGTCGATCTTGACGCTGCGGCCGAGGCGGATTTCCTTCATTTCGGTCGACTTGCTGGCCGCGCGGTTTTTGCGTTCCTTCTGGCTCAGTTCGTACTTGAACTTGCCGTAATCCATGATCTTGCAGACGGGCGGCCGGGCATCGGGGGAAATCTCGACGAGGTCGAGGCCCAGCTCCAGGGCGCGTCGGATGGCGTCGGGCGTTTCGACGACGCCGATCTGCTCATTGTCGGGTCCGATCACCCGAACCGGGGTGAACTTGATCATGTGATTGACCCGCGTGCGATTCACGGGTCCGGCGTCTCTGCTGAATCTTCCGAATGCGATGAGGAACTCTCCTGCTGAATGAAATCAAAACCAGTCCGACCCTGCGGACATTCGCGGGGCGGTCATGGGCGGATTATTCACCGTCCCGAGTGCCGGGGAAAGCCGGAACGGGGAATCGGTGGGGGAATCCGTGCGGGATTTGGTGGGGGAATCGGTGGTGATTTGGTGCAGGATTTGGGGCAGCGGCACCCGGATTCTAGAAATCGAAGACCAAGCCGCCAAAGAGGCCGGCGAGGGTGCCGTCGTACTCGAACTCCTGCTCGTCCTCGCCGCTCTGCAGGTCAAAGAGCAGTTGGCGGTAGCCGATCTGAATTCCGAAGTGCTCGAACGGTCGCCACATGAAACCGGCTATGACGTCGACCGAGAAGGACGAATCATCGCCCAGGGGAAGTCCGCCGACCGTGAGTTGCAGGTCCAGGTCGAGGCGTTCGTAAAACTCCATCTCGAAGCGGCCGCCGATCAATGGTTCAAGGAAGGTTTCGTCGGCTTCGAGCGCGGGAGCCCCCGAGGAGGAGTTCGCGATTTCCCAATCGACGTCGTAGATTCGGGCTCCCGCCAAACCTTCCAAGTTGCTGCGGAAAACTTCCCTCCCCGAATCGTTCAGACGGGGAGTATTGCGGTGCAGGCTGTACGCGACCTCGAGTTCGGCCGCGAGAAAGTCGAGCGAACTCTCGATGATGTCGCCCTCCACGAAACTCAGGCTGTTGAGCGATCCCGGGCCCAGAGTGGTCGCTTCGGCATCGCTCGAAGAGGAAAACCCTCGGAGGCAGAAACGCCAGTTGCCGTGGCCGAGGTTGATCTCGCCCATGGGGCTGGCTTCGGGGCGGTCGATCTCCAGTTCCGTGAGCTTCGTGAACTCCCGCTCCCCCGGCCCGATCGATTGGGTGAGTGCGTCGCTCGACCCGGGCATCTTGACATCACCCGCAGGGGCGACGAACCACACCGACGGCTCGAATCGAAGCGTCCATCGCTCAGGCTCGTGGATCGCAGCGGAAACCGACTCCGACTGGTCGGTGGCCACGGCGTCGGCTCCCGCCGTCGCGAGGTCGGGTTCTGCGGCGGGCTGGGCGCGGCCCGCGGATGCGATGCCGAGGGTTGCGACAAGCAGCAAAGGGACGGTTCGAGTATTGGGCATCGGGCTGGGCCTCGAAAAAGACGGGAGTCGAGTTGGGAAGTTGCGGGTCCAGCGTATCGGCCTTAGGGCGGGCACGCCGACCGACGCCGGTGGACGACGCCCGCACAAGGAGAGCCGGCCCGGCACCGAATCGCGCTCCCGACCGTCCGGGCCGGGTGTCAGGGGTCCGGCACGCACGCGCACGCCGCGAAACGGCCGTGTTCGCCGGCGAAATCAGGGGGCATTCCGGGCAGCTTCAGCCATTTCGGGTCGTGTCCGATGCCTTTCGCGACCTCGCGCTTGAGATGGTCGCCGATGCAGAGTTCGTGCGTATTGGACGAGGCGAAAATCGTACCCGCGGGCTTGAGTACGGCCGCTGAATCGCGGACGAGTCGGGCGTAATCGCTCGTTGAACTCCAAGGCCTGATGCCCTTCTTCCTGGACCCGGATGCGAAACTGGGCGGGTCGAGGATGATGAGGTCGTACGAAAGTCCTTTGCGTCTGGCATACGCCAGAAACTCGAAGGTGTCCATTTTTGCGAACCGGTGTGAAGAAACGTCGAGGCCGTTGTGGGCGAAGTTGCGTTTGCCCCACTCCAGGTAGCGACCGGAAACATCGACGCTGGTGGTCGCAGCGCCGGCCCGGGCGGCCGCGACCGAGAAGGCGCAGGTGTAGGCGAAGGTGTTGAGGATATCGGGAGGGGGGCCGGCTTTTACGCGTTGGGCGACCCAGGCGCGGTTCGCCCGCTGGTCGAGAAAGAGCCCGGTGGAGAGGCCGTCGAACAACCGAACCTCGAGTCGGTACCCGTTTTCTTCGATGAGCAACGCCTCGTCGAGGGCTTCACCGGCCGCTGGCACGGGGTCGGTGGCGCAGGTCGGAAGTTCTCCGCCGAGTTTGGAACGGTCCTTGGCGAAGGGCTTCAGATAGATGGCGCGGACGCCGATTTCCGAGAGCACATCGAGCGCGTACCCGGCGTTCTCGACGGCCCGGAACCAGCGGGGCGGTCGGCCTTCATAGACGTTGAGGACGGCCCCACTCGCGAAGACGTCTATGAACACGCCGTCGATTCCGTCGGCGCTGCCACCGAACGCTCGAAACGCCGCGGGAGTGCGCGACCGAAGAAAAGGTTGACGTTTCCGAATCGCCTGGCGGAGAAGCGGCGAAAACAGATCGCTGGCGCGCTCCGGGTTGGAGGACGGCCCGCGGAGCGATGGATGAGGGGAGGGGTCGGTCATCGTTGAAAGTTGAGAGTATGGAGCGGCTTTATGGTGGTCCGGACAGGGAAAGTTGTCCGCGTTTGCCCTATGTTGCCGTCCCGGAAAGCGGCACGCCCCCCGGCAGGAGATTATTCGGATGAGCCGACAGGTGAACCTCCCGCTCCCACAATTTCGCGGGCTCGGTGAAACGACTCGGAGAGACGTGTGGTGGATGCAGCCGGTCGCGACATTCCTCGGGCTGTGCGCTTTCGTGGTCTACTCGACGTGGGCGGCGTTCCAAGGCAAGCACTACTGGCTTGAGACGGGCGGGGCGGATTACCTGTCACCGTTCTATTCGCCCGAGATTTTCGGGAACTCGCCGCACGCGGTTTTTGGGCCACCCCCGGCGTGGCTGATGCAGGTGTGGCCGTCGTTTATTCCGTTTTCCCCTGCGCTCTTCATCCTGTGGGCCCCGGGCGGGTTTCGCTTCACGTGCTATTACTACAGAGGCGCGTACTACAAGGCGTTCTGGGGTGATCCGCCCTCGTGCAGCGTGGGAGAGCCGGGGTTTCGGAAGGAAAAGTACCGGGGTGAAAACTCATTCCCGCTCATCATCCAGAACGTCCACCGCTACTTCCTGTACCTCGCCGTGGCTTTCGTGCTCCTGCTCTTTTACGATGCGTACAAGGCGTTTTTCTTCCTGAGCGCCGACGCTGGCGGCGACCCGCATGGCCCGCGCGAGTTCGGCGTCGGCGTCGGCTCGCTGGTGCTGCTCATCAATCCGATTTTGCTGGGCGGCTATACGTTCGGTTGCCACTCGCTCCGGCACATTATCGGCGGTCGGAAGGACTGCCTCACCGACTGCTCGAAGGCGAGGCAGGGTGCGTACGACGGCGTCTCGTGCCTCAACCGCCGGCACATGCTGTTCGCGTGGATGAGCCTCTTCTGGGTGGGCTTCACGGATGGGTATGTACGGCTCTGTTCGAGCGGGGTGTGGACGGACTGGAGGCTGTTTTGAACGATGACCAACAACGGTGAGTTTGACGTTCTGCTCGGGCAATCCGAAGAAGTTTCGCGGATCATCGACGGCCTTCTCGCTCCTAATCGCCCGGCGGATCTCTGCAAAGGGCAGACTCGAACGAAATCACCCGCCCGCCAAGGCGTAAATCGGCACTCAGGACTCAGTCCTCTTCGAGCCACGCATGAACCAGTACGATACATTCGAACACGACGTCCTTGTCATCGGCGCCGGCGGCGCAGGCCTTCGGGCCGCCATCGAGGCCTCCTCGCTCGGCTGCAAGACGGCGATCGTCTGCAAATCGCTTCTGGGCAAGGCTCACACCGTGATGGCCGAAGGGGGCATGGCCGCGGCGATGGCCAACGTGGATGACCGCGACAGTTGGAAGGTGCACTTCGCCGACACCATGCGGGGCGGGCAGTATCTCAACAACTGGCGTATGGCCGAACTACACGCGAAGGAGGCTCCGGCCCGGGTGCGGGAACTGGAGGCGTGGGGGGCGGTCTTTGACCGCACCACCGACGGGCGGATTCTGCAACGCAACTTCGGCGGCCACCGCTACCCGCGTTTGGCGCACGTTGGCGACCGCACCGGCCTTGAGATGATCCGCACGCTGCAGGATCACGGCGTGCACGCCGGCATCGAGATCTTTATGGAGATGACGATCGTTGATCTCCTGAAAGACGGGGACCGCGTGGTCGGCGCCATCGGCTACGATCGCGAGCGCGGCCGCTTCCGCGTCTGGCACGCAAAGTCCGTCATCCTCGCGACCGGCGGCATCGGCCGGGCCTTCAGCGTCACCAGCAATTCATGGGAGTACACCGGCGACGGGCACGCACTCGCCTACCGCGCCGGGGCCGACCTCATGGACATGGAGTTCGTCCAGTTCCACCCCACGGGCATGGTCTGGCCGCCCTCGGTGCGCGGCATCCTGGTCACCGAGGGTGTCCGGGGTGAGGGCGGAGTCCTCCGCAACAAAGACGGCAAACGCTTTATGTTCGACGACATCCCCGACAACTACAAGAGTTCCACCGCCAAGACCGAAGAGGAAGGCTGGCGCTACACCCAAGGCGACAAGTCGGCCCAGCGTCCGCCAGAATTGCTGACCCGCGACCATGTGGCGAGGTGCATCAACCGCGAGGTCAAGGCCGGTCGCGGCAGCCCGCACGGCGGCGTCTTCCTCGATATCGCGTGGATCAAAGAAAAGATTCCCAACTCCGCCGAGCACATCAAGAAGAAACTCCCGAGCATGTACCACCAGTTCAACCAACTGGCGGGCCTCGATATCACGACCACGCCTATGGAGGTCGGCCCCACCACCCACTATGTCATGGGAGGCGTCAAGGTTGAGGGCGATACCCAGATGTCCACGGTTCCGGGGCTTTTCGCGGCGGGCGAAGTCGCCGCGGGGCTGCACGGAGCGAACCGCCTGGGCGGAAACTCCCTCTCCGACCTCGTTGTCTTCGGCAAGCGGGCGGGGGAGTTCGCGGCGAAGTATGCGAAAGAGAACAGCGCGGGCCGGATTAACCCGGACCAGGCGAACGAGGCGATGCGGGAGGCCTTGGCGCCGTTTGATCGGCCCGCCGCGGGTGGCGAATCGCCGTACGGCATCCAGCATGACTTGCAGCACGTGATGCAGGAGAACGTCGGGATCGTGCGGATGGAAGGGGAAATGCAGAAGGCCTTGGAGGGACTGCAAGGCTTCAAGAAGCGGGCCGAACGGGCGACGGCGCAGAGCCACCGAGAGTTCAACCCCGGCTGGCACACCGCCATCGACCTCCGCAATCTGCTGCTGGTTTCGGAGGCGGTGACGATTTCGGCGATCGAACGCAAGGAGAGCCGCGGGGCCCAGTTCCGCGACGACTACCCGACCAAGAGCGACGAGTGCGCCAAATTCAACATCGTGCTGCGGCGGGGCCAGGATGGCTCGATGCAGTTGCGGCGTCAGGAGACCCGCCCGCTGCCGGATGAACTCAAGCAGATTATCGAGGAAAACAAGTAGCGCACGATAGAGGTCCTATTGGACCTATAAGACGTATGTGATTTTACACAGAAGTTCAGGACCTCCCGCATGGCACAAACCACCTTCCGCATCACCCGCGGCGATTCCGCCGCCTCGTCCTTCAAAGACTACACGACCGAAATCACCGAGGGAATGGTCGTCCTCGACGCCGTCCACCAGATCCAGGCCGAGAGCGCTCCCGACCTCGCCTGCCGCTGGAACTGCAAGGCCGGGAAGTGCGGCAGTTGCTCGGCCGAGATCAACGGCAAGCCCCGCCTCATGTGCATGACGCGCATGGACCAGTTGCCCGCCGGTGAAACCGTGACGATCGAACCGATGCGGGCCTTTCCGCTGATCCGCGACCTCGTGACCGACGTCTCATGGAACTACGAGGTCAAGAAGCGGATCAAGCCCTTTAGGCCCCGCAAGCCCGACAACCCCGACGGCTCCTGGAACATGCAGCAGAAGGACATCGACCGGGTGCAGGAGTTCCGAAAGTGCATCGAGTGCTTTCTGTGTCAGGACGTCTGCCATGTACTTCGGGACCACCACAAGCACGATGAGTTCGTCGGCCCGCGTTTCCTCGTCTATGCCGCCGCCCTTGAGATGCACCCGCTCGACACCGAGGACCGCCTCAAGGACCTCAAGGACGAGCACGGCATCGGGTATTGCAACATCACCAAGTGCTGCACGAAGGTGTGCCCCGAGCACATCACCATTACCGACAACGCCATCATCCCGCTGAAGGAACGAGTAGTTGATGAGTTTTATGATCCGCTGACGCGGCTGTTCCGGATTTTCAAGCCTAAGACTTGAACCTCCGAAATCGCAACCGCAACGGCGAGACCTGCGCGGGGTGTTGAGGCCGCTGAATCCTTGGGAGATAGAAACGAATGTCGACCGCTGCCGCGATGGAATGGCTTGGTAAGAACGAAACGGCGTCGGTGGCCCGGCTCATCGAGTGGCTGAAGATGCCCAGCATCAGCACCGATCCGGCGTATGCCAAGGACGTCCGCAAGGCGGCCGAGTGGGCTCACGAACAGCTGAAGGGACTTGGGCTTGATTCGCGGATCGTGGAAGTGGGCAACCCCGCCGGCACCGGCCACCCGATCGTGCTGGCGCATTCAACGCCCTCGCCGGACTACAAGGGTCCGCACGTGCTCTTCTACGGGCATTACGACGTTCAGCCGGTCGACCCGATCGAACTGTGGGAGAGCCCGCCCTTCGAGCCGGTGATGAAGCCTGCGGTCAAAGGCGGCCCCGGCGAGCGGATCGTCGCTCGCGGCGCGGTCGACGACAAGGGCCAAGTAATGACGTTCATCGAAGCGATCCGCGCCTGGAGAGAGACGACCGGTCACGCCACGGGCGGAGCGAAGTTCACGGTGTTGCTTGAGGGCGAAGAGGAGAGCGGATCGGTGAGTCTGCCGGGCTTCGTGAAGGAGCACCAAAGGGCACTTTCCGAATGCGACGTCTGCCTGATTTCCGACACCGGCATGCTGGGCCGCGGCAAGCCCGCCATCACCTACGGCGTTCGCGGCTTGGCCTACACGGAGATCACGCTGCACGCGGCCAACCAAGATTTGCACTCAGGGCTGTGGGGCGGCCGCTGCCCGAACCCGATCACCGAACTGACGAAGGTGCTATCGAAATTGTGGGACAAGAAGCGTCGCGTCACCATCCCGGGCTTTTACGACGACGTCATCCCGCTGAGCAAGAAGGAACGCAAGAATTGGCACGCGCTCAAATTTGATGCGAAAGCCGCGCTGAGGCAGATCGGGCTGAAGAAGGAAGCCGACGTCGGCGAGCACGGCTACACCGCGATGGAGCGGGAGTGGGGGCGGCCGACCGCCGAGATCAACGGCATCTGGGGTGGGTACACCGGGAAGGGTGCCAAGACGGTCATCGCCGCCAAGGCGAGCGCGAAGGTGAGTTTCCGGCTGGTTGCCGATCAAGACCCCGGCAAGATCACCAAGGCCTTCTTCAAGTGGTGCAAGGAGCACACGCCCGAAGGGTGCCGTTGGGAATTGAACGACCATCATGGGGGGTTCGGCGTCACGGTGCCGATTGATTCGCCGTACTTGAAGGCCGCCGAAAAAGCCCTCAAGACTGCAACCGGCAAATCGGCAGCGCTCATCAAGAGCGGTGGTTCCATCCCGGTCGCGGGCCTGCTGAAGTCTGAACTCGGAATCGACACCATTTTCATGGGCTTCGGGCTGGACGACGACCGCGTGCACAGCCCGAACGAGAAGTTTGAGGTGGATTGCTTCCGGATCGGGGCCAAGGCCCACGCCGCGTTCATCGGCGAACTGGTGGCCGGTCACGGGACGGATCGAGAGTAAACCGCCGGGGCAGCGGGCGGCTTCGGCACGAAAAGCAACCGCACGGCTTTGGGTTAATAGGCGTTTCCGCCCACCTCGTTCCCCCCAATGGCAATCGGGGGAGTTAGCCGATAACCTATGGGTCCTCGCCGCGGAGTCGGGCTCGCGGGCTATTTCATGCCCGCCCCGGACTTTCCGGCGCTGCATTGAAGCGGGTTTGAAGCAGGAATTGACAGCCGCCGCGGTTTGATTTGGAAAGGGCACTCGTGCTACTTGATCGTGTTCTCGGGCTTTTTAGTGTGGATATGGGCATTGATCTCGGAACCTGCAACACGCTGGTTTCGGTTCGTGGCCAAGGGATTGTGCTGAACGAACCCAGCGTGGTGGCGGTGCGGAAAGGCACCAATCAGGTTCTCAAGAACGGCGAGGCGGTCGGCTGGGTGGCGAAGGAGATGCTCGGCAAGACCCCGGGTTCGATCACCGCGATCCGACCGCTCAAGGACGGTGTGATCTCGGATTTTGAGATCACGGAAGCGATGCTCAGTTATTTCATCCGCAAGGTGAACGGGCGGAGCAAGATATTCGGGCCGCGGGTGGTGGTTTCGGTTCCTTCTGGGATCACCGCCGTCGAGAAGCGCGCGGTCTTTGACTCCTGCGAGCGGGCCGGTGCCCGTCGGACGTTCCTGATCGAGGAGCCCATCGCCGCCGCGATCGGGGCCGGCTTGCCCTTTGCGGAGGCGACCGCGTCGATGATCGTGGATATCGGGGGCGGGACGACAGAGGTCGCGATTCTGTCGCTGGCGGATATCGCGGCTTGCCAGTCGATCCGCACGGCGGGCGACGACATGGACGAGGCGATCATCAACCACATGAAGCGCACGTACAACATGATGATCGGCGAGCAGACG
>CAZJXA010000049.1:0-9003 GCA_964549785.1 uncultured Phycisphaeraceae bacterium
AGATGCTTGTCCGTGTGCTCGACGGCGAAGTGCCGCTCCTGGTCACCGCCAACCGGGCGCAAGACATCGCGGGCGTTCTCCGGCTCCGGGCCGAGTTCGACATCCCCATCATCCTCGACAGCGCGGCCGAGGCGTACCTCATGCTCGATGAGATCAAGGCCGCCAAGATCCCGGTGTTCATCCATCCCACCATGTTCCGGATGTTCGGCGAGATGGAGAACATGAGCGTCGAAACCGCCTCCAAACTCCGTGCCGCCGACGTCCCCTTCGCCATCCAAAGCGGCTACGAGGCGTACGTCCCCAAAACCCGGATCGTCCTCTTCGAGGCCGCCATCGCCGCGGCCAACGGGCTTACGTTCGACCAGGCTCTCGCCGCGATCACGATCGACGCCGCTCGCATCCTCAAACTCGACGACCGCATCGGCTCCTTGGAACCCGGCAAGGACGGCGACGTGGCCATGTTTGATGGCGACCCGTTCGAGTACACCACCCACTGCACGGGCACCGTCATCAACGGCGTTCATTTCGCGGACGGCCCGCGATAGACGGCGGGCTCTTCAAGATCGAACGATTGCCCCGGGACGGAGCCCGTGCCGCGATGACTCGGCGGTTGTGGCAGCGCCGATGGTCGCTTGCAGCGGCCCCGTCCCGGTTTCAATGTCGGACCGCGCAAGCGGACCAATCGATCCAGAACTACCCGGGCAATTCCTATAACCCGTGACGGGAGTGGACCGGCGACCCTCATCCGGCCGAAGTCGCTCGCATGCGCACCCCCATCACGCGGGCATTCACATTTGTCGAGATCATGGTGGTGGTTGTGATTGTCGGTGTCTTGGCGGCGATCGTGGTCCCGCAGTTCGGCGGGGTGACCGAGCAAGCCAAAACGGCTGCGGCCGAGGGCGGCTTGGGCGGGGTGCGGGCGGGGATCGCCGGATATCGCGCCAAGCAGTTGCTCGCCGGAAACCCCCCATATCCCACGGTCGAGAACCTGCTCGCACTCGGGGTTGTCATGCAAACGCCGATGCCGGCGAACCCGTGGAGCGGGATCGCAACCATTCAGGCCGTCAGCGAACGCTCGGCTCTCAGCAGGACCGTCACCGGATCGGAACGGTACGGGTGGAACTACTTTGTCGATAACGGGTCGAGCCCGCCACGAGCGATTTTTTACGCCAACACGGAGCAAAGCACCACGGTTCCCGACCCCTCGGGCGGCTTCAAGACCGCCAACGAACTGTGATGAATCGGCCTCCCCACCCGCTTGAAACCGCGATGCGCACTCCGATCCCACACGCCGATTCCAGCGCTCGAAGCGCATTCACACTCCTTGAGATGTCGATCGTCGTCATGGTGACCGGGATTCTCGCGGTGGCCGCCATCCCGGCGCTGGGCAGTGTTGACGATATGAACGCGGCCGTGGCCCGCTCCGAGATCGAAGGGCAGGTTGTTTTAGCGCGGGGCAGAGCCCAGGCGAGCGGGCAGCCGCATGGCTTGCGGCTGGTGCTGCGCGGCTCGATTTTTCAACCGCTACGAATCGCGGCCACGGCGGGTCCACCGACACCCGCGTTAAACGCGCTGGGGAATGAAGTGGCGGAGATTGCGCTCGACGGTCTTTTCGCAAAGGCGCGGATTACTGAATTTGAGAACGGTGATCGATCACGGGGCGATGGAACCCTCTGGTTCGGTTACGACGGAACGCCCCAGATTCGTGACGAAAAGGGGAGGGTTTCCGGAACATTCGCCTCGTCCGCGACGATCTCGCTGACCGGCGGGTTCCGGGTTGTCGTGTCACCATCGGGGGCGATTGACCGATGAAGCCCTCCCGAACGACCTCGCGTCGCGGCTTTTCGATACTCGAGGCCGTCGTCGTTGTTCTCGTCGTCTCGATAAGCGTGCCCACCACGCTCGTGTGGACCGACGCGGCGGTCTCCCGCCGTGCCGACGCTGTAACGGCGATCCGGGCCACGGCCTACGCATCGGCGGTGATGGAGACCGTGCTGGCGGACGTCTCCAGTGCGGCGCCGGGGTTCGGGTACGCCGCGCTCGCAACGCCGACGGTCTATCTCAGCGGCCCGTCCGGGCTGACGGCCCGCATGGCGGCGGTCGGGGCGACGTATGCGGCACAAGGAATGGAGTTCTCGATTGCCATCGGAGCCCCGGTGAGCGCCTCTGGGCTGCCCACAGGGTCGCCGGCCGTTGACCTCTTCCGCGCGATCGATGTCACGGTGTCGTTCCCGCTGGCCGATGGCGGTACGGCCTCGCTCACCCTTTCCGGGATGGTCACGCAATGGTAAGGTGCCCGATCAAACGGACAGCGTTTACGCTCGTCGAGATGATGGTTTCGATCGTCGTCATGGCGATGGTGGGCGTGGTGACCCTTCCGATCACCATGTCGGCGACGGACGCCTTCGTCGAGTCGTCGAAGGCCCGACGCACCGCCGAGGACGCCGCGTTCGCGCTCGAGCGGATC
This sequence comes from uncultured Phycisphaeraceae bacterium, assembly GCA_964549785.1. Lineage (GTDB taxonomy): Bacteria > Planctomycetota > Phycisphaerae > Phycisphaerales > UBA1924 > JBEIUO01. The sequence goes on from CAZJXA010000049.1 coordinate 2,468, forward strand.
GTGCGGCTTCTCCGGGACATCCCCGCAGGGGCCACCCGCGCGGAACTTGGGATTACCGCCGCGACCGGCGATTCAATCCGATTCTTCGACGGTCGCGGCATCGAACTCGCCGGGACCGACCTGCTGGAGCGGATGGTCGACGGCTCCAGCGGAGTGCTCTGCGAGAACGTCCGGGAGTTCGCGCTGACGCTTCGAATGGACGACGCAACCACGTCGGCCGCCGCCACGCCCGCCGCCGCGCAGCGGATCGAAGTCTCGCTCACGGTGAACGAGTTCCGGTTGGACACGGTGGTTCTCCCGAGGATCAGGATAATTCCATGACGGCTTCCGATCAGAAACCCCGAGGCAGTCGACCGAGGCGGGCAATGGGAGTCGCGGCCCTTGTCGTGGTGCTTGCCACGCTGAACCTTGTCGTGGTGGGATCGGTGGCCGCTTCCGCCGATGAGGCGGATGTCGGAACGCTCCGTTTGCAATCGGTTCAGGCGTTTTACGCCGCGGAAGCGGGCGGGATGGTGGTGGCGAAGGTATCCAGCTCGCTGAGCGACAACCCCGGCCTCGGCAGCAGCGGTGAGCCCCGGCTCCGCCTTCCCGTGAGGGGCAGTTCGCTGACGCTCGCCAACAGGGCCACGATCGAGTTCACTCAACTCCCCGCCACCTTGGCCGACGGCCTCGCCGTGGTTCACGGCAGGGCGGGCGGCTGTGCCCGGCGGGTCCAAGTGACACTGGGCCCGGACTGAGACCGGGACGTTCCCCCGGGTTTATAAGTTCAATCTTCCTCGGAGTGAACGAACGTCCGATTCGCGTCGATGTCCGCCGGTCGGGGGCTGCACGCTGCGGGAGCCCCCCTCGGAGGTTGCCCGTGTCAAAACGTGAAGAGACCATTCTCGGGATTTCGCCTGCGGGCCTTCGGCTGGCCACCGTCCGCGGGAAGCACATCACACGGCTGGAACGGGTTATGCTCGATCCGGCCGAGAATGAGGCGAACTGGTCGAACGAATTACGACCGCTGGACGAACCGCTCGCAAACCTCTGCCGCGAGCTGAAGCTCGCGCGGGGTTCGAGGGCGACGATCATTTATCACGCTCCCACGGTCGCGTGCGAACTGGTGAGCGTTTCGGCGTCGGCGGCGGCGGCGGCGGCGATGCAGGCGGCGGTGCTCTCGTTGCGGGAAGGCTTGGCCGGCGAGGCGTCGGAGTGGCTTACCGCGTGCCGTGTCATTCACACCGACCCGCCCGAGAGCGGCGAGCCCGCCAAGACTCATGCGCTCGCGGTGGCGGATCGCCGCAGCACCTCGGAAACCATCGCCGCCTTCGCCGAGCGGGCGGGCTTGATCGTGCGAAAGCAGATCCCCGCCAAAGCCGCGTTGCTGGGGGCCGCGGTGAACGAGGTTCTGCAGGGGGCGGCGGGCGACAAAATGACGGTGGTTGCGATGTCCGACCAGGTCACGATCATTTCGTCAGCCCAGAAGCGCTCCCTGATTTTCGCCAGAAGCGTCGACTTTGGCTACGCACAGTTGTTAGAGGCGATCATGCGCGGATCGGGAGCCGGCGGCACCGAAGGGACGATCGAGCGGGAGGCCGCGTGCCGGGTTCTGTTCAGCGTCGGCATCCCGAAACGAGGTCAGATTCTTGATTCGCTCACGGGCCTGAAGTCCGAGGCTGTTCTGCCGGGAATGCAGTCGGCGATCCAGCGATACGTTGTGGAAACCCGCCAGACCCTGCGATTCATGCTCGCGGAAGGCGAGTTGGCGCGGGCATCGATCCACCTCTCCGGCCCGGGAGCGATGATCCCGGGCATCGCGGGGGTCCTCACGGGCCAACTCGATTTACCCATCGAACGCATCGACAACCGGGCCGATCCCGAGGGGCCGACCGTGGGGGCGGAAGACCAGCGGGGCGATCTCGCGACGCTCGCGGAGGGGGACGAACACCTCATGGCGATCGCTCCGCCCTCGGCGTCGCGAAGACGCGACCGCAAACGCCGCTCCGCGGCGCTGTGCCTGGGGGCGGCCGCCGCGGCCCTTGTCATCGCCGGTGACGTGGTGCTGAACCTGAACGCCGCGGCATCGCTCTCCACAACTCACGCCGTGCTCGCGCCCAAGGTCGAAGAAATGTCCGCCCGTCAGCGGCGGATCGCGGAGGCGGCGACCGTGGCGGCGACCGTGGCGGCGGCGGAGGACGTCGTGCTCGGGGCCATCGGTAACCGGCCCGATTGGTTGGCGTCGCTGGGTGCGCTCACCCGCCTCGCCGGTGATTCCATTCGTCTGGTCGATGTGAACGGGTCGTTCCCGCCCGAGGCCGGTTTTCGCCCCGTGCTTGTACTCAAAGGGATCGCTACCCCTGTCGGCGGAGTGCCTGTGTCCGGCACAAGCGGCGACCCGCTTGCGCAGTACATCGAAAGGCTTTCGAAATATCCGCTCGTGGGCTCGGCCCAGCTCGTCTCCACCCGATCCGAGGAGTCAGACGACGTGAAAAATTTTGTTGTTGCGGTCACGCTGCGTTCACTCCCGCCCGCCATCCCGGCCAACGCCCGGCATGCGGGCGCCGCATCCGGGCCCAGGGAGAACCGCTGATGACACACACGCCGGGCGATCTCGGTTCCTCAGGGTCCAACGAAACCCGCGTCTTCGCGGTCCGGGCCATCGGTATCACGCTCGCGGCGGCGGGCGCTTGGTTCGGGCTGGCCCGGCCGCTGGTGGCGGAGGTCGCAGATCAGCGGGCCGAACTCGTTGTCATGAACATCGATCTCGGGTCCGACCCCGGGGCGGGCGTCACATCGGAAAAGATCGATGATGCCCTGGCGGGGTACCGGGCCAGCCTCGAACAGGTCGAAGCGTGGACCATCCGACCGTCTGAAAGCGGCATGTTGTACGACCGGATTCGCAACCTCGCGAACCACCTGGACGTGCGCATCGAGAGGATCGAGCCCAAGAACGACTCCGAACTTCACACCGCCCATCGGACCCGAAAACCCGACGAGAGATCGCTGGTGACCGGCCGCTCGGTGGGGTACGCGCTCGACGTAACGGGTCGCTTCGAGGCGGTCTCCAGATTTATCGCCTCGTGCGAATCGCAACTCGGGTCGTCGAAGATTGTCTCCTTCCGAATCACACCTTCCGTGCGCAGCGCTTCGGCGAACGAACCGTCGGTGCTGGCGACTATCGAGACGCAGCACATCTGTCTGAACATCCTGATTCCGGCCCAGGCCACCACGACAGCCCTTGCCGAGGAAAAGCCATGAGCATCCCGAGTCACGCCCTTCCCCTCGGCGGACAAACCGCCGCGCTCTTGGCCGCCCTCTTCCTTCCGAGCGCGGGTGTGGCGTTCGTGCGGTTCGGATTGCCGATCCCCGGTCCCGCCGTCATCCATGCCGCGCAAGTAATCGGCGAGCCGCTCCCGCTTCCGGTCCGGGCCGCAACCCGATCGGGTGAGCAAACGGCCCTCGCGGCGATCTTCGCGATGGAGGCGGGCAAACCGTTCGGGCCGGGTCCGATGGTGAACCGGGCCGCGGACGTCCTCGCGGTGGTTCCCGCCGAGCCGCCTCTGAACGCCGATTTTGCGCCGGAGGTCACTCGCCCCGGCGAGGTCCCGGTCTTCACCCTCTCCTCAATGATGGGAACCGCTCGCAACCCGATGGCGGTGGTGAACGGCAGACTGCGACGGGCCGGCGAAAACGTCGCGACCGGTTGGCAGTTGACCACCATCGATTTGGCTTCCGAATCCGTCACGATCGTCTCGGAGGCGGGAGCCGAGGTGCGGGTCGCGCTGCCGGCCCGGGGTGTCGAGCCAAGGTAGGCCGCAGAGGTCACTTGACAACCGGCCCGGCGTGCATTCCAATAGGGGTATGAACGTCACCGAAATGTTGTCCAAGTTGGCGGAAGCGGGCGTCAAGGGTTCGCGATCGATCGCCAAAAAGGGTGGAGAAATCGCCCGCGGAGTTCCGCCCGCCTCGGAAATCCTCGACCAAATCAAGGCCAAGGTCAAAATTGACCACAACGCGGCGATGGATCTCTGGGCGTCGGGCCGGCGCGACGCCCGCGTGCTCGCGACCATGATCGCCGATGCCCGCAAAATTACCGTTCGGCACATCGACGACTGGCGAAAGGATCTCACCGACCGGGTGGTCGCTTCCTCCTTGGGCGAACTCGCGGCCAGGGGCACGCTCCCGCTCGCCGACATCGCGCGCTGGTGCGACGACCCTGATGAATGGACCAGCGTCATCGGCTGGTCGGCCGTGGTGAACCGGGCCGCCGACCCGCGCGTTTCCGACGAATTCTTGCGGGGGCGGTTGAACCAGATCCGGCTGCGGGCGGGCGCCGGGGAAGACTCGGTCAGCGCCGTCATGGCCGATGCGCTCTCCGTGATTGGTCAGCGCCCGTCATTGCTGCCGGATGCGATTGCCACCGCGGACGCGATCATTGATCGGTGGGAAAAGGAAGCGGCCGTGCGAAAACGGCCCCGGGCGGCCAAGAAGATCGCGACGAAGGCGCGGAAGGTTGGTCCGGAACCGAAGGCGAAACCGGCGGTCAAGAAGCGCGGCAAAGTGGTCGCGAAGAAGCCCCGGGTGACGGCGTCAACCACCAGCCGTCGGGGCGTGACAACGCGGAAGAAGACGGGCGGCCGCAAGAAGGCCTGAGGCCTCCGTCCGCTTGAAGGGTGCAAGTTCGCCCCCCTTTCCGCCGCGTGCCCATCACCTTTCCTCGTCGGCCGTCAGCAACCACCGTTCTCCCAGCCCGCAAAGAAGACCACGATGTCGTCGCTGTCGGTGTCGCCGTCCACATCCGCGTCGGCGCAGCCACCGCCGTTTTCCCAGTCGGCGAAGAACGCCACCACGTCGTCGGAATCAAAGTCTCCGTCGCCGTCAAAGTCGCCGGGGCAGCCGCCCACGGACCACGCACACGTCGGCCCATCGGCCTCGAACGCGCCGGCATCACATCCGGCGGACCCGTCACCGTTCCCGTCGACCGGACGCGGATTTCCGCGTTGGTCGGCGGTAAGCGAGCATGCGGGGTCGCCCGCATCGATCGCCGGGCTGCCGGACGCGATGGCCAGGGTGCGGGTGGGCCCCCCGTTCTGGGTGAGCGAAGAGAGCATCGGATCGACGCCAACCTGGTCGGTAACGCCCAAACCGCTGGAACCGGCGGGGTTCTCAACAAGGTTGAAGCCGTTAGAGGTGATTGTGCCGCTGATATCCACACCGGTTGCGGCGTCGGCGACGATCGAAGAACCCAGCGCGAGCGATGCGGAACCATTGATGCCGATGTTGGAACCGGCGTTCTCGGCGATCGTGGAAAACCCGATCGACGCCGATCCCGATTGGATGAACACCGCGTGGGCCGGGCCGGAGTTTCCGGTGACGGTGGAATTGCTGACGATGAGCGTGCCGGCCGAATGCACCCCGCTCCCGCGATCCGCCGTGTTCAGCGCGATCGTCGAATCGATGAGTGAAAGCGAGCCGAACGACTCGATACCTCCGCCATCGGTCGCCGCGACACATTCGATGATCTCGCACCGCCGCACCGTCGCTACGGAGCCCGCCTCGGTACGGAGCCCGCCGCCCGAGGCCGCGGTTCCGTTGCGCAGCGTCAGGTCGCGGAACTCGACCACGAGGGACGCAAGCACATGAACCACCCGATCGAGGTCGGCGGCGTCGACGACCGTTCCGGCAGCCCCTGCGCCGCTGAGCGTGAGCGAACGATCAACGACGAGCGATTCGCTGTAGATGCCGTCCGCGATGATCACGAGGCCGCCGGGTACGAGGCGGTGGATGGCGGTCTGAATGTTGCGGAGCGAGGTTGCGGGAGCGAGCCCGTCATTGCTGTCGTCGCCGGCCGCTGAAACGTAGAGGATCGCGGCCAAACCGACGACGTCGAAGGAAGCGGACGATGCCGCTCCGATGGAGCAGGACATCGCGATGGCGGACGCGAACTGTGACGAACCGACGTTGGCAAGGATGACGGATTCACTGCCGCTGAGCGCGTTCGGCGCGACGGAGATGGTTGCTTGGGCAAACGCCGACGAGGTGACCGCGATCGTCGCCCCTTGATTCCCGGCGGGTGACGCCAGCGTGACGATGACGCTCACGGAACTGCCCTGCGTGTACGGCGAAGAACCCGAGAGCACGACCGATGCGATCGCCGGGGCCGGCTCGACTTCAACAACGGTGCTGACGCACGCGGAGAGGCCGCAGGCGTTCTCCCACGCCGCGAAGTAGGTGGTTGCACCGCTGGGAGATTCGATGGTCAGCGGGTTGCCACTTCCGATCGAGGCACCGCCGCACACGCCAGAATACCAGCGGAGCGTGTCCCCGCCGCCGCCCGCAGCGGAAAGGGAAATCGTGCCGGCGTCGTCGGCGCAGAAGCCCGAGCGATCCGCGGACACCGAGACGGGCGCTTCTGGGGCGGTCGAGACGGTCACGGTGACGCTCGCGCACGCGGACTGCCCGCACCCGGATTCCCAGCGCGCAAAGTAGGTGGAGGTGGCTTCGGGCGAGGCGATCACAAGCCCATCGCCCACGCCAATCTCGGATCCGCCGCA
>CAZJXA010000049.1:9103-18198 GCA_964549785.1 uncultured Phycisphaeraceae bacterium
GCCGAAAGCGTGATCGTCCCGGAATCATCCGGGCAGAAGGTGTCGCGGCTGCTGCCCGCCGATACCGGAGCGGTCGGAGAAGTGGCCACCGTCACTGTCACGCTCGCGCACGCGGACTGCCCGCACCCGGATTCCCAGCGCGCAAAGTACGTGGAGGTGACTTCGGGCGAGGCGATCACAAGCCCATCGCCCACGCCAATCTCGGATCCGCCGCACGAGCCGGTGAACCAGCGGAGCGTTTCGCCGGAGCCCCCGCTCGCCGAAAGCGTGATCGTCCCGGAATCATCCGGGCAGAAGGTGTCGCGGCTGCTGCTCGCGGCCGTCGGAGCCTCCGCCCCGCCCGACCTCAGACCGGAATCGCCGGTCGAGAACGCCGAAGCGCCGCAGGTTCCGAGGGCCTTGACGAAGTAGAAGTACGTCGTGCCCGCCGCCGCGGTGGTGTCCGCAAAGAAGGTGCCCGCGGTCGTGGTCAACACGTCGGCTCCCGCCGTTGCGTTGGTTTCGTTCCTGTACACCTCGTATGAGGTCGCGCCGGCCGCAGCCGTCCACGATACATCCACCTGCGAGCAGGAAATGCCATCACTCGCCGACACGCCCGACGGCGCCGCCGGGGACGACCCACGGTTGCCGAGATCGCTTAACCCGAACGCGCCGGTGCCGCACCCGTTCACCGCCCGCACCCAATAGAAGTATCCTGTTCCCGCCACTGCCGTCACGTCCACGTACGGACTCGCTGAATCGGTGGCGATCTGCGTGGCCGCGCCCGAATCGTCTGTCACGCTGCGCCAGACGAGATAACTTGTGGCTCCGACCGAGGCGTTCCAAGAAACGGTGACCGAGTCACACGACGTCCCGTCGCTCGCGGCCACCGCCGTGGGTGGCACCGCCGTCGCGGCACGCGTTCCCGGCTCGCCAGCGGAATACGCGCCGTCGCCGCACGACGGGTTCTCGCCCCGAACAAAGTAGAAGTACGTCACCCCGGGCGTTCCGAGCGAATCGGAAAGCGTCGTCGCGCCCGTGGTGCCCACCAACGTCGCGCTCGCCGCATCGTTCACGGTGTTCCTCACGACGCGGTAGACCGTTGCCCCGCCCACCGCGGTCCAGGACAGGGAAACCTCGTTGCACGACGTGCTGTCGGAGGCGCTGAACCCCCCCGGAGCGTTTGAAACGCCGCCGCGAAAGCCGGTGTCCGCAACGCTGAAATTGCTCGAGGCGCACGCGCTGCGTGCCTTGACGAAGTAATAAAACGTGGTGCCAGCGGCCGCCGTCAGATCGTCGAAGGAAGTTCCCGCGACGATCCCGATCGACGACGCCACCGCGCCCACCGGCCCGCTGCCGCGGAAGACCTCGTAATCCACAGCTCCGCCCACAGCAGACCACGCCAGACTCACGCGGTCGCAGAGAGTTCCGTCAGACGCCGTAAGCCCCGTGGGCACGGCGATGGTCGGACACGTGATCGTAAAATTCGTGTTGGAGATGTCGAAGTAGTAGTTTCCGACGGCCTTGATCTTGATGCGCGCACTGGTCACGGTGACGCCCGGCAGGGTGATCCCCTGCGAGCCGTCATTGGGCGTCGCGGCGGCCAGGACCGTCGGGAACGTCGCCCCGCCGTCGGTGGAAAGCAGGATGTCCACCAAGGCCGTGCTCACGGGCGCTACGTTCGTGCTCGCCACGTCCCATGTGACCGTCTGTGCGCCCGACCACGAAACATTTGTATTGGGGCTGGTCACGCGGAACGGGCCGGCCGCGGTCGAGACCGTCAGGATCGCGGTGTCGGCGTTCACACCTCCGCCCCCGGAGCGGTTGTCGCGCACCGTGAAGCGAAGGTCCATCGTTCGGGCCGCGCCCGGGTAACGCTCGCCCGCCGAAAGCGAACCGTCAAGCACGTCCGTCAAACGGGGGAACGTGCGGATTGGCGAAGCAACCGCCGGGAAACTTCGGAAGATCGGGCTGGTCCCGTTGTCGGCGGCCACCATCGCGGCCAGCGTCTGGGCAACGCCCAGGTCGATCTGCTCCCACAAATAGGTGAGGGAATCACCGTTCCCGTCGGTCGAAACCCCGGTCATCTCAAAGGCTGTTCCTTGCGGGACAGTCTTGTTGAGGCCGGCGTCCGCCGTTGGGATGAGGTTGCCCGTCGCGGATTCGGTGTCGCACGTCCGGCTCGTCGCGTGCCCGAGAATCTGATCGTAATTCCTGGTGTGAAAGTACGGGCTGGATTGCGACACGACGTTGTCGGCCCCGCAGATGCCGGCGTAACTCATGATCGTGCTGCCGCTCCCGGGTTCGAACGCGGTGCCGCTCGAGCGATTCTCGATGCACGGGCTGGTGTTGCTGTTGAAACTGTGGGTGGCGCTGAACTGGTGCCCCATCTCGTGGCAGACATAACCCACCCAGAAGAAGTCGCCCGTCGGCGAGTTGATAGCCGTGGCCCCGCGGGCCTTGTTGCCGCTGCTGCACACCACCGCCAGTTGAGCGACGCCCCCTTGGTTTGCCCGCCCAACAACATGCCCGATGTCGTAGCCGCCGCTGCCGATCACCGCGTCGCAGTTGCTCTGGTTCTCCTCCAGCATCGTCAGCACGCTGGCGTTGGTGTACGGGTCCGTGGCGGCGTTCGTGTACACCAGGTTGCTGTTGTTCGGCACCAGCGTGAAGCGGATCGCGCACTCGTTCTCAAAGACCTGCGTCACCCGGTTGACCCCCGTGACGATCGCGGCCTGCCCGAGCGCGACGGTGCCCCCATGGAACGCCGTGAACTCCCCCGTCCCCGCCATCGCCAATTGAAACGTGCGGAGCGTCGTGCCGCTGGTGCGTTCCCCATACTCACCCCCGAAACCGTCGGGGTTCTGCCCGCTGAGGTTCGCCGCCTCCTCGGTGTAGCACCGGTAATTTCCCGGAACGCGGCCCAAGTCTTGAATGTAATAACTCGCGTAGTAGACGGTGTCGGCCTTGCTGAACGGATCGATGTAGTACGAGCCGTTGGGCCCCAGCACGCTCGCGTGAAAACCTTGGGGCGTGAGGTCCAGCCGGATGTTCGCCGACGGATCATCCAACCCTTGCCCGCGATACGTGCGGATCTCGGGAAACTGAACCGCGAGCGCGGGCGCCATTACCGGCGCTTCGACAATGGCGAAGAACGCAAACCCTCCATCCGGGCGCGGGATCGCGATCTCGACCGGCACCGGCTGTGGCCCATCCTCCGCCAAAACCTCCATCGGCGCAACGGCCAGGACCGCCTTCAAACGTTCCAGATCCGACAAACGCCATGCCGCAAACTTCGTGGGTCGTACCCAGGCTTCCGCGCCGACCACCTCTGGCGGCATCTCGGGAAGAGCCGTCCAAGCCTGCTGGTCGGCCTGAGCCACGCACGCCGAGGCCGCTAAAAAACCAAGTGCCGAACACACGCGTCCGAAGAGCCGTCGAGCCATTTGGAACCCCAATCTCTGAACGGACACGGCGAAACGAATGGCGCCGCTGGGAAAAACGAACCCTGCCACCGAACGGTGGTCATCGAATCATATTGATCGATTCGCACGAATTCTTGGACAAGCCGCAGGCGTTTCATCCCATTTTATTTGTACGAGACCGCCCAACCAGACGGAAACGGCCCGCATCGGTACTGAACCAAGGGGTCTACACCAGCCGCGGCTCCAAGGGCATCGAAACTTCTTTGCCGACGATGGGGAAGAACCGACCCCCAACGCACGGCCCCCCGCCCGCCGCGAAGGATGTAAAGGCCGGCAAAATACCGACCGATGTCCCAATAAGAAACCCCGGGAGTTTGATGCTCTCAGAGCCCCGCCGAAAGGTCTTTGCGGGGTGTTCATGCCCGCACCACACGAACGTTTGCTCGATGGTGTGGGGGTGGTGGTGAAACGCGAACGGTCCATCGCGGGTCCCGGGTTCCATCCTCTCCATCTTCCAAGGTCCGAGTACGCGCGAAAGGCTGCGATCGTGGTTGCCCGGGACGACCAATATCTCCGCCCCGACCGCAGCCCGCCACGAGGCGACCTCGTCGATCAGGCACTCCGTCACGCCCACGGGCGCGTGCAAAAGATCGCCCAGGATCACGATCGAGAGAGCCTCGGTTCTTTTCGCGGCGGCCGCGAGCCGTGCCAGCATCTCGCCGTTCACGCCGATCGGTAGCGCCGCACCGAAGGCCCGGAACGTTTCGCATTTACCGAGGTGGAGATCGGCGACAAGCAGCATCCGGCGGGCGGGCCAGAAGGCGCACCGCTCGGGCATCAGGACCATTTTTTCCGGTTCAGCCCCTTCAACGGGGATTTCGATTTGGAGGCATCCTGGGCCCATTGCTTCTGCATCCTCTCGATCCTGTCCTTGATCGACTCATTGCCAAGTTTCGCCGCCAGCCGTTCGATCATGATCGGGAACGACAGCGGCGTCGGCCGTTCCGTCTTGATTATTCGCAGCACCGAGCGTCCGATTCGCTCGAGCGTGCGGGCCAGCCGGCCGTGCTCAAAGTGCCGCTCGATCACTTCACGCTGTGCCTGCGCCAGCAGGAGATTCCCGGGATCGAAATCCCGCAGGACGTCGTAGATCAGCCCAGCGCTCGCGCTCACTTGCCGACCACTCTTGCGGGCCCCGGGGTACGCCTGAAAGACCAGCCCCGCGACCCGGGCCACCTCGCGGAACTGACTCCGCGCCAGTTCGCTGATGTTCACCGATTCCAGCGCGTCGGCCGCCAGCCCGTCGGTCGTGAACAGGCTTTGCGACAGCAACTCCTCAAACGGGAAATCGTCGGGGGTTAGCAGCTCGAACCCGTAATCGTTCATCGATATCGAGAACGTGGCTCTCCGCAGCCGCGCCAGGCGCAGCGCGAGAATGGGGGCCATCCCTCCATGCACCGACCGCCCCTCGAACGGGAAGACGCACAGGTGGGTTCCGTCGCGGGTGCGGGTGATCTCCGCGAGCACCTCGGCGGCCCGCGGGATGACCGAAACGCGTTGCTGAACGCCCACAATCCCTTCCGCCGCCCGCAACTCCGCCGAATCCAGCACCCCGTCACCCGCCCGTTCCAACGCCCGCCGGATCGACTGTGCCAGGCTCTCCGAGATCGGGAGCCGCGTCCCCCCCCAGATCGGAGTGAAATTCGTCACCCCCGTCGCCGGCCGAACATACGCCACCAAGTTCCTGAGGAACGCGAATTCAACGACCCTCCCCGCGTACACAAACTTTTCTCCCGCCCGCAACCCCGCAATAAAGTTCTCCTCGATCCGTCCGAGCCCCTTGCCGCTGATGTACCTCACCTCGAGGGTCGTGTCCGCCACAATCGTGCCCACATTCAACCGGTGAATGGTCGCCAGCTTCGGCTTCACCATCTTCCATACCCCCTCCACCAGCGCGATGCGATGAAAATCCGGATACGCGCTCAGGGTGCCCCCGCCTTTAGCAACCAGTTCCAGCGTCCACCGGAACTCCTGCTCCGTCAGGCCCCGGTACGAGTGCGCCGTCCGAACCTCGTCGAAAAGCGCCGCCTCCACGAACCCGCCGCCCATGGCGCACGTCACCATGTGCTGGGCCAGCACATCCAGCGGCTTCTCCAAACCGGTACGCGGTTCCAGCTCGCCCTTTTCAATCGCTTCCCGGGCTGCGGCGATCTCGAAGAGTTCCAGCGCGAACGTGGGCACGCACAGCACCGTCGCATCCGTGTTGGGCCGGTGCCGCGCCCGCCCCGCCCGCTGCATCATCCGCGCGATCCCTTTTGGTGATCCGATCTGGAGCACCCGCTCCAAGGGCGAAAAATCCACCCCCAGGTCGAGCGAACTCGTCGCCACCACGATGCGGATCGAGCCGTCCTTGAGCCCCCCTTCCACCCGCTCGCGTTCCACCTTGTCGATCGACCCGTGATGCAGCGCCATCAGCGGTTCCCACTCAGGCCTGGCCACCAGCAAAGCGCTATACCAGCGCTCGCTCTGCGACCGCGTGTTCGTGAAAATGAGCGTCGGTATGGCCGGGTCGAGCACCGCCGCGACGTCGGGCAGCATCGACAGCCCCAGGTGCCCGACCCAAGGCAATCTCGATGGGTCGCTCGGCAACACCGACTCCAGCGTCACCTTCCGCCGCATCTCGCCCCGCACGATCGCCGCGGGCGTCTGGCTGACGCCCACCGCGCACGCCGCCGCTTCCTCCGCGTTGGGAAGCGTCGCCGAGAGCGCCCATGTGCGGGTGCGGGGTGCGAAAGCCCGCAAGCGGGCCAGCGCAAGTTCCGTCTGTGTGCCCCGCTTGCTGACCAGCAACTCGTGCCACTCGTCCAAAATCACGCACCGGAGATTCTTGAATAGAGCCGCCGCATCCGCCCGCATCAGCAGCAGGCACAACGATTCCGGCGTCGTCACCAGAATCTCCGTCAAACGATGACGCTGCTTGGCCCGTACCCCGGCGGCCGTGTCGCCCGTCCGGTCCTCCACCGCGATGTCCAGCCCAAGATCATCAATCGGCCGCTTCATCGCGAGCGAAATGTCCCGCGTCACCGCCCGCAGGGGAGTGATGTACAACACCCGCACCCCGCCCCGCTCGTCCGGCTCGTCCATCAGTTCCGACAGCGGCCCGAAGAACGCGGCATAGGTCTTCCCGGCCCCCGTTGCCACCTGCACCAACCCCGATTCCCCGGCCCGATACCGCCTCCACGCCTCCCGCTGAAAAGCCCACGGCGTCCAGCCTTGCGCGGCAAACCACTCCTCAAGCCGAATCAGACCGGGCGTGCCGGCTCCCGCGGCGTGTGTTCGCGCGCGAACCTTGGACTTTCCCGGTGCCTTCGTGACGGTCTTCTTCTTCGCCATTGACGTTCCGCCGACCAAGCCAACCCCGAGTCCACCGCGGCTCCCCCAGCGTAAGCAACTCCACCCCGCGCTCCCCGCGCTGTGGAGCGCCAGCCTTGTGCACGCTCTTCTCCGCGTTCCGTTCCGCGCGCTTTTCCGGGAAGGCTCTTCCGCCCCTGCCAGCGCCGGGCCTGGCGTGCCGTCATCCGCGGGTCCACACCGACTGTCCACCCCGCGCTCTATCGCGTGCAGCGCTATTACCCGCCCAGCGCACGGCCCGCGACCCACAATTCTTACGCAATCTCCGGGTCCGGCGCCAGCAGCCGCATCTTCGACACAAACCCCATTTCGACGAAGTTCTGACGCCATACGGCGACGATCTCATGGGCGATGTCCTGTCCGAGTACGGCCAGATCGGCGAGGTCTTCATCACCGGACCTGTCGGAACCGTGACCGACCCGGTACATCCGAAAAATCGCACGGTCACACAATAAATCGGGTGGCATTCTCACCAAAATAGCGCATACTTACCGCGGTACTCCCACCCCGAAAGGCCGCCCCACGCGCCCGTTCTCCGCCTTCATCTGCTCCTTGCCCTGGGCGCTTTGCCCTTTGGCGACAGCCCAGCCCGATCCCTCCGGCATCGACTTTGTGACGATCGAGGATGTCGGCAACAGCGCTTGGCAAGGGCCGGGAAGCAACAACAATCGCGGCAGCGTGGGCTACGAGTTCGAGATCGGCCGCTTCGAGGTCACCATGGCCCAGTGGGTCGAGTTCATGAACGCCGCGTTTGATCGGCCTTCAACCGACCGCATCCCCCACGTCTGGAGCCCGTTCGTGTGGGGAGCCCAGGGCACGACGCCCAACACCCCCGGCGGAAGCCGCTGGCGGGTGCCCTCGGGCAACGAGATGCGGGGCGTGGGCGGCGTCGATTGGCGGACCTGCGCGATCTATTGCAACTGGGTGCACAACGGCAAATCCCTCGACCGCGCAGCGTTCTTGGCCGGGGCGTACGACGTCAGCACGTTCGGGTTACCCCGGTGGGGTTCACTCTTCAGTGACCAACTGACCCGCAGCCCGGGCGCTCAATACTAAATCCCCAGCCTCGACGAGTGGATGAAGGCCGCGTTCTACGACCCCGACCGCAACGGTGCTGGGGAGGGCGGGTGGTGGACCTACAGCAACGGAAGTGACCAGCCCTTTGTGTACGGGCCGCCGGGCGTGCTCGTGAACGGCCAACCCGCCACCGCCAACGCGGGGTGGACCTCCTTCGGGTATCCGGGTCTGAATCCGTACGCCGTGCCGCTGGGAGCCTATCAGAGCGTCATGAGCCCTTGGGGTCTATTCGATGTTGCCGGCGGGACGAGCGAGTGGACGGAGCACGTCTTTCAACTTTCGGGCGAGTCGCTGCCACGACAACGGATACTCAGAGGGTCGACATGGGACCTGGCGGTTGGCAGTCTGACCGATCAGGCTCAACATCGGGGAAGCGCAGCGTTCCCCTCCTTCGCTGGAAGCGACACGGGGTTTCGCATCGCATCAATCCCCAGTCCGAGCGCTTGGGTGATCATGCTAGTCGCTATCGCCCATTTCCTTCGACCTACGCGCAAGTATTGACGTACCTAGTCATACTTTTGTTAGAAAGTTTTTGCGAAACACGGCCGCAGTGCAACACTCTGACAGACCTTATGGTAGATTAATCTCATCGGCGAGCGTTTCGCCGATCAATAAGGAGTTGAGAGTCATGAAGCATTCGTTCGTTTCGGCCTTTGCGGCTGGTGCCGTCGCGTTCAACACGTGTCTCGCGGGCCAAAGGGAACTCCTCGGTCTGAGCTCGGCGCCGCACATCGTGTCAAGTTGATCATTCGGACTTGTGCTTGTAGACGAGCGCATCGATGAGGGCCACTCTTGCCCGCCAACGGCGAGCCATGTCTTTGTCCTTCGGCTCGGGCGAGAGATACCAATGTGCTGTCCACAGGACGTGCAAGGCTCGCTCATAGCCGGGCCACGTTGTCAGTTCGGCGACAGACACTCCAAGATGCCTCGCCAGATTGTCTTTCGATGCCCCGTTCACAGAAATGAACCGATCTGGATGCGCGAGCGCAAGCAGGCGAGTCGCTACAGCGTGGGAAAGACCCTTCTGCTTTGTGATAAAGTCGAACACCTGTTTTGCTCGGTCGAGAAGGGCGGCCTCGCCGCCTGCAGCGAGCAACGATCGCATCTTCAGGCGGAGAGCGTTGACAAATAGCGGGTTTTTCAGGGTGCCCCAGCCCGCACGAAGTGCTGAGAGTGAGCCCAACCAGCCTGTGTCCTTCCTAG
>CAZJXA010000050.1:0-18103 GCA_964549785.1 uncultured Phycisphaeraceae bacterium
CTATGGGGGGAACGGTCAGGGAACTTTCGCTGCCGACAGATCGGATTCCGATCGACGACAACGTCCCAAGGAGAGGCCGCTCGAGGGTGATCGACGCGTTCTCGTAGATGGTGAGGTCGCCGCGGATCTCGACATTGACGTCAACGCCCAGGGGCGGATCGCCGGGTGCCGCTCCGGGAGCAAAGTCGACCGTCGTGACGCGCCCCACTTGCTTGCCGCCCAAAAGCACCGCCGAGCCGGGCTTGAGGCCGACGGCCCCGTCCTCGATGCTGAAGCGCACGGTGAACGGAAGCCCGCTCATGCCGGTCGATTCTCCCAACATGAAACTCACCCAAACCCCGAGGGCAAGTCCTCCCACCACAAAGAGTCCGGCGAGAACGTTGTTGCGGGCGGTGGCGGGCATTTGGGCGAGAGGATAGGGAAGAGGTGGAGAGCACGCCGAAGAGTCCAGAGTCCTCGGTCTTTGGTCCTTTGTTTCCGCGTTCCCGCGTCCGTTATCTTCCCCGACTTCAAGTCGCTTTCCTACGCTCCATCAATGAGCGACCGTAAACCTTTCGTCGGCGGCAACTGGAAGATGACCACGAACCGCACCACTGCGGCCGACCTCGCCCGGGGCGTCGTGGACGGCCTCTTGCATGTCGACGGGGTCGACGTTGCCGTCTTCCCGCCCTTCCCCTACCTCATGCTGGTGAGGGCGATCTTGCGAGACCGGTCCTCGTCCATCAAATTGGGGGCCCAGGACGTCTCGAACTTCACCGACGGGGCCTATACCGGCGAGATCTCGACGACGATGCTGAAGGACTGCGGCGTTCAGGTGGCCCTCTGCGGCCACAGCGAACGCCGCCACGTCATCGGTGAGAAGGACGAACTTATTAACGCGAAACTCCGAGCGGTGCTCGACGCCGGGATCGAGGCGATCCTTTGCGTCGGCGAGACGCTCGATGAACGGCTCGCGGGGCATCAGGACATCGTGACTGCCCGACAGATCAAGACCGGCCTCGCGGAAGTGCCGGGCGACCACATCGAACGCCTCACCGTCGCGTACGAACCCGTGTGGGCGATCGGCACCGGCAAAACCGCCACGCCCGAGGACGCCCAAGATGCCCACCGGAACATCCGCGTTGGCCTGCAACGGCTTTTCGGCGACCGTTCCGAACGCGTCCGCATCCAATATGGCGGCAGCCTCAAGCCCGGCAACGCGCCCGAGATATTTGCCAAGCCGGATGTCGATGGCGGGTTGATCGGTGGGGCTTCGCTGGTGGCCGCCGACTTCGTCGCGATCTGCCGTGCCGCCGCGGGGAAACGCCCCGTCGGCGGGGAGAAGTAGGCGAAGAACCCTGCGGTCTGCACGACGCACCTGCACGCCATGGAATGAAACGCCTCACGCTGCTCTTATCCACGAACCGGGATGGCAATGCGCACCCCGCGACCGTGCGACCAATCCGTCCGATAACTCGCAGCCCCATGATCTGCGGGGACCCAGCCAGCGCACCGCAACCGCGTTGCCGAGCCGCCATTCGTACCCGGAAATTTGGTATTCTTTCCGCATGTTTTCCACCCTCCGCCACCTTGTCGGCCGCGCCGGTTGGGCCCGCCGTGTTCCCGCAACGTGCGAGCCCCTTGAACCCCGCCGCTTCCTTGACTCGACGCCGACGTTCGACCTTCTTTCCACGTTAGATACCGTCGATGCGGGCGGGTATGGACTGGGCTTCGGGACCGCACTCAAGGCGGGGGACCTGGATGGGGACGGCCGGGCCGACCTCGTCGGTGTGGGCTTTACGGCCGGCCCGCAACCCGTCAACGCCATCCGCCTCGGGGTTTTCACCAATCGCGGCGGCCATTTCGAGTCCACGCAGACGCTCGCCTTCGGCCGCGTCGCGGGCGATGTCGAACTGGGCGATCTGGACAACGACGGCGACCTGGACGTCGTCATCTCGGAATTCGGCGACTCGTTCGAGAACGCCCCCTGCGGATTCATCGTCCTCTTAAATAACGCCGGAACCCTTGGCACCCCCACGTTTGGATGGGTCGGTCCCATCCGGAACGCCGGCACCAGCCTGGCCGATATTGATCTCGCGGATTTCAACCGAGACGGCATCCTTGACATCGTCGCATCGGTCAACGGTGTCTCCGCCAGCTTCGTCGGCAACGGCTCGGCGGTCAACCCGCAATTCACTCCCTTCCAACAGTTTGGCGGAGCCGACAGTTTCGTGCCCGCCGATTTCGACGGCGACGGCATCACCGACGTGGCGGCCCAACTCGGCCCCGCCATCAGTCTGTTTTTCGGGAGTTCCGGCGACGGAACTCTCCAGGCGGGGTTCGGATTCACCGGTCCCTCGCAGACGTTCTCGCTCTCCGCGGGCGACCTCACCGGCGACGGCCGCGACGACCTGATCGCCACGTCCAGCCTCGTTTCGTCCGCGTTCTTCGTCTCCCAAGCCGCGGTCCGCACGCAAGGCTTTGTCTCTTCCGAGGTCTATAGCACCGGCCCGGTGCGCAGCGAGGCTCTGATCGCGGACGTCGATGCCGACGGCTTTAACGACGCGGTCTTCCGAACCACGGTTTCCTTCGTCACTTGGCACGGTGGTCCGACTGGCACGTTAGAGCGTCGGGTCACATCGAGGCCAGGCACATTCGGGTCCGATGAGGCGGTCTCCAACTGGGTGCTCGTCAATCTCGACGCCGACCCCCAGCCCGACATCGTCTCCGCCGACAGCCGCATACAGGACGATCTCACCAGGCTCTCGATCCACCGCAACATCGAATCCGTTCTGCCGGAACGCCGCTGGGCCGGCATGCTCGATTCGTTCGAGCAACCCATCGGATCTCGGGAGGATTCCGCCATCGGCGACCTCAACGGCGATGGAATCGCCGACCTCGTCAGCATCGGCAACGCCAACACCGGGCGGGTGCTGGTCCAACTGGGCGGTCCCTCGGCGTTTTCGCAATCCCTCACGCTCGTTACGGCCGTCCCCGGCGCCACCCTCAGCCGCGTCGTGCTCGCCGACGCCGACAACGACGGCGACCGGGACGTCTTTGTGCTCGCCGCCGCCGCCCGCACCGTCTACCTCCTCGCGAACGCGGGAGGCGTGTTGGGCACACCCCGGATCATCTACACCAGCAACACGGGAGCGGGTTTGTCGGCCCTCGAAGTCGCCCAGATGACGGCCGACACCGTGCCAGACCTGGTGCTGGGAAGCACCGGACCCAACACCATCCGCATCGTCACCGGAACGTTGGTTGGCGGCGTGTATTCAACCGCCGCCGAAAGCTCGTTCGACGCCGCGGGAGTTCCCCTGCGCATCCGGGCCGCGGACTTTGATGGCGATGGATCTCGCGACTTGGCGTGGCTGCACGACACCACCAATCGGGCATGGATCGCGCGGTTCGTGAACGGCGTCCTGGACAATACCAACGTCCTGAACACCGCGACGGGAGCGTTTCCATTTGATCTTTCGGTGGCCGACGTGAGCGGCGACGGCAAGCCGGACGTCACCGTCTCGACCCTCAACCTCTACTTCTCCCTTTTCAATACGTCCGGCATCGGGCTTCTGACATTCGCGCAACAGCCGGATGTCAACACCGGCAGCGAAGGCCGCCTCGTGGTGGCCGATGTCACCGGCGACGGAATAGCCGACCGGGCGTGGAGGGGAGCGGCATTTCTCGACGTTCGCCGGGGCGGAGCGTCCGCCGATGGCACCCTTGAACGCTTCGCCACACTCGGGTCCTCGCTCGCCAAGCCCGATGCCGTCTTCCTCGCCGACTTCACCGGCGACCACCGGATCGATGAACTCCGATTCGACGATAACGCGGGCAACGGCTACTCGGTCAGCCGGGGCGGTCCGGTTTCGCCGCTGGGCTGGGGCTCAACCGTCATCACGCCCACCGACAGCCTCGCGTTCCAACCCCCGCGAACGGCCGACCTGACGGGCGACGGGAGGCCCGAACTCATCACCTCCGGCCCCACGGGGCTCAACGTCTGGTCGCTTGAGAACGGCGCGGTGCGCCTGCTTTCCACCGCCGCAGACCCGTCGCTTCTCCGATTTGTGGCGACCGATATCGACGGCGATTCCGACACCGACATCGTTTGGACCAATGAGCTCGGTCAGGTCCGGGTGAGCAGCAACCCCGGGAACGGCACCTTCACGCCCGGTCCCGGCTCGCTCCTTTTCGATATCGGGTTCAGCCTTCGCGCCATCGCGGCCGCGCCGATCAATGACGACACCCGGCCCGATCTCCTCATCGCCACCACCACCGGCATCCGGGTCTTCTTCGGTCTGACCGGGGGTGGCTTCGCCGAGCAGCCAATGATCGCGACCGCCACCATCGGGTCCCCTGTCGAAATCGCGCTCGTCGGGCTGCGTCCCGGCATGCGGCCCGACCTTGTCGTCACCTCGGCCGCGGACGCCCGCGTTCTTCGGAACGACGGTGCGGGATCGTTCGGCGTGCTCGGAGCGGCCGCCATCGTGCCAGGCACGGCCAACGCATCACGCATCGACCGTGTCGAATTGAACGCCGATTTCATCAACGATCTCGCCTTCGGGCCGTACCAAAACAACACCGTCGTCACGGTCGTCAATACATCCAATGCCGGCACGCTCTCGTTTCAACCGGCGGTGGTGACGTCGGTGGGGACCGATGTCGCGTTCTTCAACAGTTACTTCATCGGCGACATCGACGACGACCGCCGTGCCGACCTGCTCGGCTTGGGTGACGGTTTCCGATTGAGGAGGGGGCGGGGCGACGGTGGATTCTTCGCCGGCGAAGACTTCGCTCGCCCCGCCGGACGCTCCCTGCACGCCGTCACCGTCCCGAGCGATCTGTTCGGCCCGCTGCAGTTCCTGCTCGTCGGACCGACGTTCGTTCACTCCGTCCCAACACTCGACCCGGAGTCGATTGCCACCCCGAATCTCAGCCCCTTGGTGTTCACATCGCCCACATACCTCCGGGGTGAAGCGTTCAGCGCCTTGACCGTGACCACCACAGGACCGCAGTTGAACGCCTTCGTCCATTTTTATACCGATAACGGCGACGGTGTCTTCACCCCCGCCGATCCGCTCCTGAGTACCGCCGACAACTCCCTCGGGGACGCCCCGCTCGATGGTTTCGTGGCCACCGATGCACCCGGCGGCTTGGTCCGGGTCTTCGCCGTTCCGTTCACTGCGGCCGGCCGGGCGGGCCCTGCGGTGACCGCCACGTACACCGTCATTCCCCGGACCGTGTCCGTCACCATCGTGCAGACGCAGTTCATCGGTCCCGAGTTCCGAGTGACGGTGCGGTACCAGGTGGACGAAACGGTCAACCACTTCGACCTCACCAGTTTTTCCAGCGGCGACGTCACCGCATCAGGCGGGGCGTTCCCACAGGGCGTTCCGGGGACGTTCATCAGTTCCGCGCTCAACCCCGCGGACCGGACCGTGACCGCCATCTATGCCTTCCCCTCAAGCCGCGGTTCCTGGGATGTTTCCGACAACGGCCCGGTCTTGGTTGGCCTCGCGTCTCACCAGGTCGCGCTCTCGAACCCATCCGTCTTCCTCAACGCCCGCCCGCTCCAGATGTTCAGCTTCTTCTTTGAAGCGCCGGTTGCGTACGCACAATGGCAACTCGTGTCAGGCCACGAACTCCTGGTCGGTGTCCGGTACTTCGACAACGTCGGTATCAGTTGGGGATCACTCGACGATGCCGATCTTGAACTCCGCGGCCCCGGCGGAATGGTCGTGCCAGGCTTGCTCCGTTCCCGTGCGGTCAGCGGTTCCGCCATCAACAGTCACTATGCCTTCACGGCACCCGGCGGGACGTGGGGCTCGACCGACAACGGAGCGTACGAACTCTGGGTTCGGCCCACCCAGGTGTGGGACCATCTGGGATACGCCGTTTTGAGCCGCAGGTTGGAAACCTACAACCTCTTTTTCAACAACCCCACGGCCGAACGGCTCAGCGAATCCGTCACCGATGGGGGATCGTTTCTTGACGTCACCGTGAGATACAGCGATGCGGTCGGGAACGCGCCGGGCATTCCGTGGGGCATCTCGTGGGGGTCCATCAGCGACGGCGATTTGGAACTGGTCGGTCCATCGGGGTATGTAGAACTGGGAACGCTCGTTTCCCGCTCGATCCCGGTTCCGGGCCAACTCGTGGCGACCTACCGCTTCAACGCTCGCGGCGGCGTGTGGGACCATTCCGACAACGCCGCGTACACGCTCCGGACGAGGCTGAACCAAGTGATCGACAATCAGGGATACGCGGTTCCTGTCTCCGATCTCCGCACCTACAACCTCTTCTTTGCCGCACCGACCGTCACTGTCGTAGCCACCGATGTGGCGAACGGCCGGTCCGATTTGCTGGTGGCCGTCACTTACCGAGGCCTGGGTGCAACGCTGATGAGTTGGGACTCTTTTGGCGACGGCGACGACCTCTCCCTCTCTGGCCCCAACGGCTATTCGGCCGTCAGTTCGCTGGTGTCGCGTCTCTACGACGCCTCGACCAATTCCTACACGGTTACCTACCGCTTCCTCGCCCCCGGCGGCACTTGGAACAGCGCCGACAACGGTCAATTCACCCTCCGAACCCGCGCCAACGAAGTCTTTGACGCCCTGGGCCGCCCCGTGCCCGCCTTCGCCCTCACCACATATGGCCTGTTTTTCTAGAAGCGCCGTCGATCCGCCCGGATCCGGTGCTTGTGACGAATCAAAATTCGGCACAAAGGGCTGCGGCACGGCGAACATGATCATTTTTTTAGTCTCCGCTTAACGGCGGGATCATCCTCACGCGCCGATAGTCCATGGGTTCGCTTGAAGGGGCTGATGGGTGCGGTCACGCTCCTCTTACGGTCGCTTTCAAGTCGACTCCCGGAGGAACGAAGAACATGTCCACGCTGATCAATATGTACCGCACGTTGGCCGGCTCCCTGCCCGCGTGCCGCCCCGTCCGTCGTTCCACCGCTCATGCGCCCTTCGGCCCCGGGTCTTGCTTCCAACCCTTGGAAGCTCGGTTGGCTCTCAGCGGTGACCCCTTCACCGTGGCCCCGGTCACGGAGCCCCGGGTCGGGTTCGTCGAACAGCCGCCTTCCGTCGAACTTATCAACCACGGAGCCGCCTTTGCCCGCGGCCAGACCGTCGAGTTCACCACCACACTCACCGGCTTTCACGACAACGCCGAGTTGCGTCATTACCTCGACGATGGCGACAACGTCTTTGAGATCGAGCAAGACACCCTCATCGGCACGGTCGCGGCGGACGCCGCTCAAGTGCGGTTCGCATGGCAGCTCCCCACCGATGCCAGTTTCGACGAGAAGGTTATCTTCTTTGTTCCCGTCTCCGACGAAGGCAACGTCGGGCCCGCCGTCCTGACGTCCTTCTTTGTCCTCGACCGTACCGTCTCGCTCGAACTCTTAGGAACCTCGTTCGATTCTGCGGCCACCCCCGGCGTGTTCCGCGTTGACTTCCGCTTCACCGTCGACGGTGACGTCAACAACTTCGACCTCACCTCCTTCTCGTCTGGTGACCTCATGGTCCAACTGGCGACCGGGACGATCCTCGCCACCACGCTGATAAGCAGCACCGCGGACGCCGCCAGCCGCTCGGTCACCAACTCCTACAACTTCGTCGCCCCGGGCGGCGGCTTCGATTATCTCGACAACGGCCCGGCGACGCTCACCCTTGCCCAGGATCAGGTCGTGTTCTCCGGTTCCATGGAGGCGCTGGGCTCGCAGCCCCTCGCCACCTTCAATCTCTTCTTCCAGAACCCCATCGCCGAGGCGACGGCGGTTTCGACCTCCGCCACCACGCTGTCGGCGACGGTCACCTACACCGACAACACCGCCATGAGCTTTGGTTCGATCGATGCCTCCGATGTTGAGCTCCGCGGGCCCGACGGACTGATCATTCCCGGCGTTCTTTTTTCCGCTTCCGCCAACGGCACCTCCGCCACCTCCGTTTACACCTTCACCGCCCCCGGCGGCGTGTGGGACTCCACCGACAACGGGACCTACGAGCTCTGGACCCGCCCCGTCCAAGTTTGGGACGACCTCGGATTCCCGGTAGCCTCCGGACGCCTCACGACGTACAACCTTTTCTTCAACGACCCCACGGCGGAGGAGGCGTCCGTATCCGTTGCGGAAGGCAGTGAGTTCATCGACGTCACGGTTCGTTATACCGACGCCGCGGGCAGCCCTCAGGGCATCTCGTTTGACTCCGTGTCGACGGGCGATGTCGAGCTCGTGGGTCCCTCAGGTTTCTATGAGCTGGGCACCCTGGTGAGCGTTGGCGTCCCCCAATCCAATGGCGCGCTGCTTGCGACCTACCGCTTCACGGCCCGCAATGGGGCGTGGGACCTTTCTGACAACGGGACATACACCGTGAACATGCGCCCGGGGCAGGTCTCTGATAACCAGGGCTTTCTGGTCGCCCCTTCTGAACTCAGCACGTACAACCTCTTTTTCACGTCCCCCTCACTCTCCTTGGCCGCTACCGATGTCGCCGACGGCCGCCCCGACCTCCTGGTTGCGGTGACCTACCAAGCCCTTGGCTCCACCCTCATGAGTTGGGATTCCTTTGGCGATGGCGACGACCTTTCCCTCGCCGGTCCCAATGGCTACTCGGCCGTCAGTTCCTTGGTGTCACGCACGTACAACGCGTCAAGCAACACCTACACCGTCACCTACCGCTTCGCCGCGCCCGGCGGAACCTGGGACACCGCCGACAACGGGGACTACACCCTCCGCACCCGCGCCGACGAAGCTTTCGACGCCTTGGGCCGTCCCGTCGCCGCCTCCACCCTCGCCACCTACAGCCTCTTCTTCTGACCCCTATCTTTGCCCCGCATGCACACGTCCTATCCCGCCGGCACCCGGCTCCGCGTCACCCAACAGCTCCCACACTTGGGGAACGGGGGCCCTACCTACTCAACCACCGTCGAGGGCGCGGTCGTTGACTTTCAACAGCAAAAGACCGGCTCTTGGTTCGCCCATTCCAAAGACCACAAACTCTGGATCGATCGCCTTCAACTCCGCAAAGACGACGGTGAGATCGTCTTCCTCAATCTCGATCAGTACTCCGTCATCGATCCCCTCGACACCCCTACCAGGTGACATTCGGTCTTTCCGTCTCCTCTCTCCATGTCCGCACCCAACCAAACCTCCCTCGCCCATCAGATCGCCGAAGTCGCCCTCCTGCGGGGAACGTTCATCCTGCGCTCCGGCAAAACCAGTTCCTACTACCTTGACAAGTATCTCTTCTCCACCCGCCCGGAACTCCTCCGCCAACTCGCCCCGCTTTTCGCCGATCGAATCCGGACCATCGAAGCACGCACCAACCGCCGCATCGCTCGCCTCGCGGGTGCCGAATTGGGTGGGATTCCGCTCGTCACCGCCGCCAGCCTCCACACCGGCCTGCCGTGCATTTTCATCCGCAACAAGAAGAAGGATTACGGTACCGCCAAGCAATCCGAGGGGGTCGTCAGCCCCGGCGACACCGTCGTCCTTATCGAAGACGTTGCCACCACCGGCGGACAGGCCTTGGAAGCGGTCGACGCCCTTCGCGAAGCGGGCGCCGACGTCCTTGCGGTCATCGCCACGATTGACCGCCTCGAAGGTGCCCGCGAGAATGTGGAAGCGAAAGGCCTGGTTTTCGACACGCTCTTTACCAAAGCCGATCTCGGAATCTGATTCCGTATCTGCCATCTACCATCTGCTACCTGTTCTTGCTTCCACCGCCTACCCTATCAAATGGGAACCCCTCCGATCTCCGCGTCACCCGCCGCCGAACGGCCCGCCGCGACGTCGCGGGTCGCTCCCGTCTTGCCGATCACGCCCAAAATAGCCTTTGACGGCATCACCTTTGATGACGTCCTGCTGTTGCCTCGCCGCAGCGGCGTGATGCCAGCCGACGCCGATACCCGCACCCGGCTCACGCACTCGATCACCCTGAACATCCCGCTCCTTTCGGCCCCCATGGACACCGTCACCGAGTCGGCCCTGGCGATCGGCCTGGCGCAGGAGGGCGGCATCGGGATCATCCATAAAAACCTCCCCGCCGAGGTCCAGGCTCGCGAGGTCGCGAAGGTCAAGCGGTCCGCCAACGGCATCATCCGCGACCCCTTGACGCTCTCGCCCACCGACACCGTCCAGCAAGCCCGCGAACTCATGCGGCAGCACCACGTTTCGGGCTTCCCCGTCACGGAAGGCGCGGGCTCTTCCCGCGGCAAGGGGAAGGTTCTCGGGATTCTTACCCGCCGCGACCTCAAGTTCGTGGAAGACAACTCGGTCACCGTCGCCGATGTGATGACCTCCCGCAACCTCATCACCGCCCCCGCCGGAACGACACTCGAACAGGCGGAACTGATCCTCAACCGCAATAAAGTCGAGAAACTGATCCTACTCGACGGGCAAGGTGGGCTTTCGGGGCTGATCACGATCCGCGATATCGACCGCCTGAGCCAGTTTCCCCGGGCCTGCCGCGACGGACGCGGGCGTCTGCGGTGCGGCGCGGCCGTGGGGGTCGATCAGTACGACCGCATCGAGGCCTTGGTCGCGGCCGAGGTTGACGTCTTGGTCGTCGATACCGCGCACGGGCACAGCGAGAACGTGCTCCGCACCGTCCGGGCCGTCAAGCAACTCGCGAGTGTCCGGGCTTCGGGGGTTCAGGTGATCGCCGGTAACGTCGCCACCACTGAGGCCGCTCGCGACCTTGTGGAAGCAGGAGCCGACGCCATCAAAGTGGGCATCGGCCCGGGCAGCATCTGCACCACCCGCGTCGTCACGGGCGTGGGCGTGCCGCAGATCACGGCGATCATGAACGCGGCGGCCGGGGTTGCCGACCTGTGCGGGGGAGGTGACGCTGATATCCCGATCATCGCAGACGGCGGGGTGCGCCACTCGGGCGACATTCCCAAGGCGCTCGCCGCGGGGGCGAGTTCGGTGATGATGGGATCACTGTTTGCCGGCCTTGACGAAAGCCCGGGCGAACTGGTCATCTCCCACGGCCGCCGCTACAAGAGTTACCGCGGCATGGGGAGTGAAGGGGCCATGAGCGCGGGGAGCGCCGACCGCTATCGGCAGGCCGAGAAAGTCGGTTCCGATGGAAGGCCCTCGCTGAAGTTTGTTCCCGAGGGCGTCGAAGGACTGGTTTCGTACCGGGGCGGCCTCGCCGAGTTTGTGTATCAACTCGTGGGCGGCCTGCGGAGCGCCATGGGTTACGTCGGATGCCGAACGATCGACGAATTGCGCTCGGAGGCTCAGTTCTGCCGCGTGAGCAACGCGACGGTCGTCGAGAATCATCCGCACGACATCGTGATCACGAAGGAAAGCCCCAATTACATGGCCGGTCGCGGCAAGGATTGAATGATCAATCGCGCGGCGGCAGAGGAGTCGCCCGCCCGAACGCCGGACCCCCGGCGCGACCGGTTCCCTTGGACGGCGCTGCCGGAACCAGCGTGGGCAGCGGCCCCGTGGGGGTTGACGGCGAAACCCGGGCGGCACGAAGTTGATCGATGCTCCGATCGAGTTTTCCGAGGATGGCCTTGACTTGATTGAATGACTTTTCAGACGGTCCCATTGCACCACCTCCACGCTTGTTGAACGTGGTATCGGCGGGTCTGTCGTGCATCTGACGCGCGGAACCTGCGCACCTGCTTTCCCACTTGAAGCCATGCCGGTTGTGCGGAGTGGGGGAAAGAAGAGACGCAAGCGACGAAGCGATGGATACAGACAACGAACCGGCTCTGAACCTCGATCTCCGTCGCTACTCAGTCACACTCGGAAGATGGATCCCATCTTTTTTCCGAGCAGGCTGGACGCCGCAAAGAGCGTGACCGCGAGGAGGGCCATTCCCCAGACGCCCATGGCCGAGGCGATCGCCGCCCCGTCGCCCAGCCGGTCCGCGAAGGTCCAAATGGCTTTCGTGAGCGGGAAGTCGGTCGCCTGCTGGGCGAGGATCAGCGAGTCGCTGACCTCCAACATGCTGAAACTGAACACCAGCAGCCCTCCGGCGATGATGTTCGCGAGGATGAGAGGCAGGATGACCCTCCGCACCGCGGTAAATCGGCTCGCACCCAAATTGATCGCGGCTTCCTCGAGTTCACCACTGGTCTGTTCGAGGCCCGCGACCGTCGAACGGACGATGTAGGGAAGGCGGCGGATGGAATAGGCGACGATGAGGAACGGGAAGGGGCTCGGGTCGCTCCCGAAGATGCTGGCGAACGGGGTGAGCGGGCCGTCCTTGCCGAACGGCCATTCGAGGCTCATGGCAACATAGCCGAAGGCCATGACGAGGCCGGGGACTGCCAGCGGCAACATGCACAGGGAATCGAGGAGCCACTTGCCGCGGATCCGCGAGCGGACGAGGACATAGGCGATGAGGATGCCGAGCCCGATGTCGATGGCCATGGCGACACAGGCGAGTTTCAGGCTGTTCGCGATCGAGCGAAGCGCGTCGGCGTCGGAGAGGGCCTGTTGATAATTGCCAAAGGTCAGCCGTTCGGGCAGGACGCGGCTGTACCACTGGCCGGTCGGTGTCAGGCTGGTCAGGATAACGCCGATGTGGGGCAGGACGGCAATCAGCGTGATGATGCCGAACGCGGCGGTCGCTCCCCACGCCGCGGCGCCAGTGAGCAGTGTTTCGCTGCCCGCCCGCGACGCCTTGCTGTACATCGCGTGACCCTTCCGGCCGAAAATCGCTTTGCCAACGACGTAGATCGCGATGGCGATGGTCAGCAGGACGACCGTGAGGGCGTACGGCCGGGCCGAAGACTCCACTTCCTTGAGGCCGTAGAAGATCTGGACGGGGGTCACCGCGTAGTAATCGAACATGAGCGGCGTGCCGAGTTCGGTGAAGCTCCAGATGAAGACGATGGTGGCACCCGCGAAGATGCCGGGCCGCACCAGCGGGAGTGTGATACGCAAGAAACGCCGCCAGGGGCCGGCGCCGAGATTTTCGGCGGCTTCGTTCAGCGCGGGGTCGAGGTTGGCGAGCGATGCGGCGGTGTTCAGGAGGATGATCGGGTACAACGCGAACGCCTGAACAAAGACGACGCCCCAGTACTTGGCGTTGCCCAGGACGTCAATCCCGCCGGAGAGCCATGTCGTCAGCGAGCCCTCAAGCCCCATGCCGATCAGTGCGGAGGCGGCGTGGTCGAGCCCGGCGTTGAAAGCGCCCTCGCGCCCGATGAGCGCGCGAACGCCGATGGCACCCACAAACGGCGGGAGGATCATCGGCACCAGCACCGCGGCCGAGAAGAAGGCCTTGCCCGGAAACCGGTAATTGGCGGAGAGGATGGCCAAAGGCATGGCGATGAGGATCGCGAGGATCGTGGTGCCGGTGGCGACTTTCAGCGAGTTGACGAGGCCGCGCAGCACGCGTGGATCGTTGAAGAGTTCCGTGAGATGTGAGAGGGTGAACCCGCCGCCCGCCATTGGATCGGCGGTGAACCCGCCCTTGACCGTCAGCAGGATGGGATAGACCAGGAAGACCAGCAGCACCGACACGAGCGCGGCCCACAGCGCGTATTCGCTTAAGAGACGCCAAAGCCGCTTCGCGTGTGAGGAAACTCCCATGGAACGGCGAGTGTAAGGTCGTCAACGGCCACCCCGCGCCCGACCCCCGTGACGGATGCAGCCGATTCGCACGATGGTCGCGGTTAAGCTTGATCCGCTCCAGACTTGGGCGGGAATTCAGCACCCGCTTTCCCACGACGCGAAGAACGTCACGATGTCGTCGGAATCGGTGTCGCCGTCGCCATCGGCGTCGCCGATGCAGCCCGACCCGCCCCCGACCACTCCGGCGTGCATTGGGCGGGCGCGGGCGACCCGATGACCATCGCGGCGGGCAAGGCCGAGACGACAAGGCGTGGAAACGACGTGCGGTATGTCGGTCGCATTGACAATCAATGTACCACTGGTTCACGCGGCGAACGGTTCGGACCCGACAACTGCCACGCGACCCAGCAGTCAGTCCGACACCGCGCTGCGGGGTCGTCGGTCATAGTGGCTGCGCACCATGCGGAACAGGTCGCGCGTCGAGGGTGGCTTCGAACCCGCGTTCCGACGCGCGGCACCAAGGTCCGTCATCACCCGCCACTGGCGGAAGAGCACCCCATACGCCCAAAGCAGCGAGCGCGTGGGGTCGTAGAGATTGGTCGATTCGGATGTGATCCCGTTCAACTCGAGGATGACGAAGCCGCGGCCTTGGCGGAGATCCGCATCGCTGGTGTAGCGCACGTCGAAGCGGCCGTAATCGAACCCGCCGCGAAAACCGAGGGCGAGGGCGGAGACGGCGTTTGTGAGTTCCGGTGTGATGAGATCAGCGCCGTCGGTGAACATCGTGCCTTGGCAGTGGTTGCCGGCCACGCCCAATCGCACGGTTTCGCCGGCCTCCGGCAGTTGGCGCGATGCGAGCGGGAAGCGTTCGAGGAACAGGGGGGCTTGGAGCCCGTGGCGGGGATGTCGCTCGATGAGTTCCTGGAGGGTGTGCTCGCCATCGCCCACAACTTCCGGGAACGTCTTTCGGGTGATTGAAAAGATGCGACCAGTGTCGGTGAGGGACCCGTCGTCGTCGAGCGTTCTGGCCCACAGAATCCCGCACTCGTGCGGCCCCTCAATGTACGGCTGGGCCACCACCGCCGAAGTCGCCTCGGTGAGATACGCGAGTGCTCTCGCGGAGTCGCTCACGCGCTTCACCGCGTAGCCGCGCTGGCCCTCGTCGGGTTTCAGGATGACCGGCCACGACACGCCGCGGGACGACATCCAATCGGTCAGAAGGCTCGCGCGCGTGTGTGGATCGCCCTCTGGAAGAAACCCAGTCGGGGCGGCCAACGGCGATTCACCGAGCGCCGCCATGATGCGAGACTTGCTCTCACCCACCACGCCGCCGGCGTTATCAATCCCGGGGTTGCAGCAACCGGTGATCCAGATGTGACCTTTGCGCAGGGCGATCGGAACACCGTAGAACATGAGCGGGAAGAGGAAGACGCGTCGCTTCCAATACTCATACCGCACGGCCCGCCGCGCCGATCGCCACAGTCGCTTGCGGCCCTCTCGGATGATGAGGAGGGGGCCAACCCTGACAAGGCCGAAAACAACGATGCCGCCCGCGACAACGCCCACGAAGCCTGCCGCCGCGCGGAGCGTCCCGACGATCACGGCGGCCCCCAAGACCGCGACCAGCAGTGCTGCGGCCGCCCACACCACAAGGCCCGGCAGTCTTCCGGCCATGAAGCGAGCGCTGGCGCCCCACCCGGGTGACGCCACCGCAGCGCACACGCTCTCCGCGCGTTCATCGGCAAAGAACGCGCCGGACCACCCCTCCCGGAATGGCGACTCTCCGATACGGGCCTCCCACCGATCGGAGGCCGCAGCGGCAACATGTTTCCCGATCGACGGCACCCCCCCCGCCTTCAACCCGAACATCGAACGAATCGCGATGATGAGCACCGTCTGCCCGAACAACCCGGCCACGACGCCCACGAACGCGACGACGAGATCGACGTCCATCGACGACGCCAGCAACCCGCTCAAGAGCACACCCAGCGTCGGCGCGATCAGCACAACCGCCGCGAGCACGGTCAGGCCCGCCCACCAGGGCAAGCTGCGGAACCATTCCCGGGCGCGGTCAATGGCCTTCGAGACGCCGCGCCCCGCGATGACCGGGGCACGATCCTCGATGCCCCCCACGACTGCCGTCTCCGCCGTGTCATGTGCTTCGAAAAAGGCGTTCAGGTCGGCCGCCGCGGCCTCGGCGTGGGTAAACGGGATGAAGTGATTGGCGTCGATCAGAATCAGCCGGGCGTCGGGGATCAGTGCCGCATGGGTCTCGGCGGCCCTTGCGGGGACGAGCATGTCGCTCCGACCGTGATAGACGAGCGTGGGAACGGTGAGACGTTCCATGACGCCCCGAAGGAGTCGCTGGTCCGAATCCCAAAACGAGCGGACGAACGCGTGGCGGGTCTGACGCGAACCCAAGGTGCCGAAGTGCGGGATGGCCTCGGGCAACGCCAGGAAGACGACCGCCGAGAGCAAGTACTTAAAGTGCTCGAAGGTGTGGTTTCCGGAGCCCTCCGTTTCCTGTGCGCCAATGGAACCCAGGAGCGTGAGCGAATTCACACGTTCCGGATGCACATCGGCGAAATGCAGGGCAACCCCGCCGCCGTTTGACCACCCAACGAGGTGGCCCCGGCGCCCGAGCCCGGCGAGAGCGGCGGCGTTGGTTTGCAGCGAGTAATCCGGCACCCACCCCGATGAACCGCCGTACCCGAGAAGGTCCAACGCCATCACATTCCGGCCGTTGATGGCGAGCAATGGGGCGAGTTTGTCAAAGTCCGCGGCCCGGCCGGGGGAGCCGTGAAGCAGGGTCACCGGGGGGAGGGTGCTTTGGGAGTCGTGGTTCCACTCAAGGACGCGGAGCGTGGCGGGAAATACCCCTCCCGCAGAGTCGGGAACGTGCACTCCCACAAAGCGTTCAGATGGTGTGCTATTGATGCGGACCGGTCGTTTTGATTCCGGAAACAACTGAACGACGAACGACGCGAGTAGCGCCATGAAATAGAGTGTCCACCACCGCTGGCGGCGTGTTCGGCGACGCCGCAGAAACGCCGCCCTCGGCGCGGGCGGTTGCTTCGGATCGAACACGATCATGCGCGTGACACCGGGTCAGCAATGGGCAACCCGCACAGGCGAATCCCGGCGCGCCGGGGTGTCACCCACGACAGAAGACTCATCAGCGGGAACGTCCTGTCGCGACGCGTGCTCAATGTGCCACGGCCGCCGAAACCGTGGGCGTCACCAATCGCCGCTGCCGGATGTGTTCGGACCCCAACTGCCCGCAGGCCCCCATCATCTGGCGGCCCTTGGTGCGGCGACGCTTGGCAAAGACGCCGCGATCAATGAGCCCTTGCAGAAACCAGATGACGTGAGATTCATCGGGCGCGGGCCACGGGCTGTTGCGGCGCGGGTTGTAGGGGATGAGGTTGAGGATGCCGCGGTGCTTGCCCGGATTCCCACCCTCTTCGACACCGCGCAGGTGCGCCATGAACTCCGCGAGTTCATCGAGGTGCTGGACCGAGTCGTTGACGCCCGGAATGAGCACGTACTCGATGCACAGTTTGTTGCCCGCGAACTTGGGCCAGTGTTCGAGCTCGTGGCGAAGTTCCGCGATGTTCCATTTCCGATTGATCGGCATGATGGAGTCGCGGACAGTGTCGTTGGAAGCATTCAGCGAGAGCGCGAGTTGCAAGCGGTGCCAGCCGGGCTTCTTGATCTGCTCGGCCATCTTTCGGATGCCGTCGATGCGCCCCACCGTGCTGATGGTGATCGAGGACAGCGCCACGTGCGGACCGTTGTGGTCCTTGAGCACCGCCACCGACTGCATGACGTTGTCGTAATTGTCCATGGGCTCGCCCATCCCCATGAACACGAGGTTTTTGGGCCGGATGCCGATGGTGTGCGTCGCGTGGAACCACTGCGAGACGATCTCTCCCGCCGTCAGCGATCGGATCAGACCCATCTGGGCGGTCTCGCAGAAGCCGCAGCCCATGGCGCACCCGACCTGGCTGGACACGCACAGTGTGTATGTCGTGACCCGCTTCGTCCCGATCATCGGGATGAGCACGCTCTCGATCGTCAGGTCATCGGGCAGGTGCGTTGAGATAGTCTGCTGCTGGGCGGCGTGGGGGTCGCGCTTGATCCGCGTCAGGAATTTGACGACCTCGCCCTCGGAAGAATCCTCGCGGAGAATCTCCGTTACCGACGGGAGCGCAACCGTGCCGACCTTCGGCCCCGCAATCTCCAGTTCTCCGTTGCGAAAGAGGCGTCGGTACGCCTCCAGCGCGCCATCGCGCCCGCCCAACCGCCCGATCCGGATACGCCCCGCGAAGCGCTCGATGAACTCCTCATGGGTGAGGCCCAAGAGATCGACGCCGGAACAGGGGTGTGAATCGTCGGAAGACATGGCAGGGTGAAAGGGTATGAGGCTTTACGCCGCTCCGCGGAATCGCGAGGGAAGACGGGTGTGTTCGTCTTTATTGGAGTGAATCGAAATGGTTGCGGCCGGTCGCGACTCTTGGGCGGGGTGCAGGGATTAAACGGGGCGGGGGCTGAGAATGGCCGGATTACCGT
>CAZJXA010000051.1:0-17907 GCA_964549785.1 uncultured Phycisphaeraceae bacterium
GTTTATAACGAATTGCGTCGAATCGCGGCGGGGCAGATGTCGATGCAGCCGCGCGACCACACCTTGCAGGCGACGGCTCTTGTCAACGAGGCGGTGGCGAAGCTCATCCGCTCGCCCGGGGCCGGTTGGAAGGATCGGGGGCACTTCCTGAATGTCGCGGCCTCTGCGATGAAACAGGTTCTGATCGACCACGCGCGGGCAAAATCGCGGCGGAAGCGCTCGGGGTGCGGGGACCGGATCGAACTGGACGACGCGATCGGGCGGTTGGCGGGGCGAGTGGAGGAGCGAATCGGCGATGTCGAGGCGTTGGGTGCGGCGCTCGAGCGGCTGAATCAGGTGGACCCGGTGGCGGCACGGATCGTGGAGTTACGTTTTTTCCTCGAACTCACGATGGTCCAGGCGGCCGCGGTGATGGATATTCCGCTGCGAAGTGCGGAGAGGGAATGGTCGGCAGCCCGGGCGTGGCTTTCACAGGAGATCCGGGATGCCCGGTGAACAGTGGGCGGAGATCAAAGCCCAGTTCCTGCGCGTGCAGGGGCTTCTGCCCGCCGAGCGCGAGGCGGAGCTGGCGGCATTACGCACTTCGCAGCCGGAACTCGCGGCCACGCTGGAGAGAATGTTGCGTGCGGACGCCACCACCGACTCGCTTCCGCCGTTTGGGAACGCGGGGACGCAGATACCGGATCGACCGATACCGGTCATCCCGGGATACCAGATCGTGGGCGAGATCGGCCGTGGCGGAATGGGCATTGTCTATGAGGCGATGGAGCAGATGCCCCGGCGTGCGGTGGCGATGAAGGTGCTGCAGCGGCATGTGCTCTCGACGCCGCGCGACGTCGAGCGCTTTCATCGTGAGGCGAACTCGGTGGCGGGGATGAACCACCCCAACGTGGTCAAGGTGTTCGCGGTGGATGCGGTGGGTGAGGATCACTTCTTCACGATGGAGTTGGTGCCGGGGCGGAATTTGGGGGAGATATTGATGGCCCTGCGGGTGTCCCGGGCCGAGGAGTCTTTGCCGCCGCCGGAGATGCCGGCATGGGGCGCCCGGGGGTATGAGCGTGCGGCGGCCGAGATCGCGGCGGCGGTGGCGGACGCTTTGGATGCGGCTCACGCGGGCAAGGTTGTTCACCGCGATGTCAAGCCGAGCAACCTGCTGGTGACCAAAAAGCGTCAGGTCAAACTGGTGGATTTCGGCATCGCGAGGGACGAAACCCAAGGTCAGTTCACGCGAACGCAGGAGACCTTCGGGACGCCGGATTACATGAGCCCGGAGCAGGTGCGGGCCGAAAAGAATAAGGTGGACCATCGCACCGACGTGTACTCGTTGGGAGTGGTGTTGTACGAGATATTGACGCTGTTAAAGCCGTATGAAGGGACGGGCCGATTTGAACTCCCGGCGCGGATTCTGTCGCCGGAACAGCCTCCCAAGGTGCGAACGCTGAACCCGCGGGTGCCCGCAGACTTGCAAACGATTGTGGAAGGCGCAATGGACAAGGAGGCAGCGACTCGATATGCCACGGCGGCCGAGATGCGGGACGACCTCCAACGGTTCCTCTCGCACGAGGCGATCCATCGTAAGTCGCCGAACGCGCTGGCCGTTGCGTGCTCGTGGGCCCGCCGACGCCGGAAGCACATGGCGGGGGCGGCGGGGATTCTTGCGCTGGTCGCGGCGCTTGTGTTCGCGGGTTTGTACATGTCGGCCCGAAGGGAGCGGCTCGCGTGGCTGAAAGTCGACGGAATCGGGAACGTGGTTCGGCAGCGGGTGGATGATTCGACCTTGGACCTATCTACAACGGTGACTCCGATGGGTTCGGGCCGTCTGAAGCCGGTTGGACTTGGACCCGGACACTACCGCGTGACGGTAATCGAACGCGACGGTCGTTTTACCGAGTTCGACGTCTGGATGCCTGAGGCGGGCGTTCGGAACCGGACCGCTCT
This sequence comes from uncultured Phycisphaeraceae bacterium, assembly GCA_964549785.1. Classification (GTDB taxonomy): domain Bacteria; phylum Planctomycetota; class Phycisphaerae; order Phycisphaerales; family UBA1924; genus JBEIUO01. Next base: position 1,939 of record CAZJXA010000051.1, read on the forward strand.
CGTGGTGAGAGATGGCCGCGAAGGATGGATCGGGGCACCAAGCGGCGGGATCAATCCCGGCGAACGCACGCTGCAGGGGCGTCCGGCCACCGCTGCGGAGGTGATGGACGGCATGGTTCTGATTCCTGCGGGGGCGTACGCCGTGGGAACCGCGGAGTATGCGAACCCGATTCTCAAGATTCGGACTGTGGAGTTGCCAGCGTTCTACATCGACTTGGCGGAGACGAGCAACGGGGAGTATTGGGAGTATGTCCAGGCAACTGGTGCTCTCCTGCCGCGGCACTGGAGCGGGCGCAACTTCGGGATCGAGATGCCGGATGGGCCGGTGACCGGGATCACGATGGAGGAAGCGGCGGAATACGCGAGGTGGCGGGGGAAGCGGTTGCCCACGATGTTCGAGTGGCAGGCGGCCACGCGGGGTTCTGAGGGGCGGAGGTATCCGTGGGGGGATGAACTGGATGCCGAGGGGATGACGATGGAGCCGACCCATGAGGCGCGGCTGTTCGGGGAGAGCCGTGACGCGACCGGAGTTGAAGAGTACGCGAAAATGAGCGTGGGGGTGCGGGGCGGCGATCCACGGGCGACGGTGAACGGGATCATCCATAGTTTCGGAAACGTGCGAGAACTCACTTCGTCGATCAGCCGCGAGAAGAGGGCGGCGGTCGCGATGGGACGGTGCTGGAGCGATTCGGTGCGAACACCGACGTTGGGTTCGGTGTGGGAAGCGCCGCTGCGGACGCAGTCGGTATCGCACGGCTTCCGCTGTGCGAAGAGTGCCGTCGCTGTGCCGCATGGCGGAAGTTAATCGAGAGGGAGTGACATGGCGTATTATGTTCTTTCAGATGGGCAGTTTGAGTTTTCGTTTGCGGACGTCGGTTCGAATCCCAAGCCGCCGTCTCGTCCGCGTCAGGTCCGCGCTGACAAGGATGCCGATTTGGTCGCGTGGGTCGCGAGCCGGTTTACGTCAACGGCATTGGATATCCTGAAGGGCGACAAGGTGATTTCGGCGACGGACTTCGCCGGCGCCATTTCGGGCGCGGTCTCGAAGATTCAGACCGCCATGAACGCCAATAAGAAGCCGCAGCAAGCGGAAATCAAGTTGCACGCTCCGACCACGTCCGACTGGATCCCGCTTCCCAAGGGCGGACACAAAGTGGTGAGCTGGGTTCTGGAGGCCGCCAACGACGCCCCTCTCGAGGCCCAGTGGAAGTCGTTCCGGGCTTTCATGTGTGTTTCGTTCACACTCACCGAGTATGACTCCATCTGACCGGAGGGGTGTATGAAGTACGACAACATTCGGATCGCGAATCGTGCAGGACCTTCACGAACCTTGTGGATCGTCCATGGTGGCAGCCAGATCTGGGTGCAAGATACAAAAGGGCCGGAATCGTGTGTCGTCGACGTTATGGTCGAGCGGTTCGGTCGGTTCGTGGGGGTGGTGTTGCGCGACGAGGTGCCTACGGGAGCGACCATCGATCTCGTGGTGTGCAAGCCCGATGACGAAGGGGATTTGAAGGTCGATTCGTCTGGGTTCTGCGATCTCGGCCTCGTCGCGATTCCGAATGACTCCTGGCCCGGAGAGGCCCATAGTCTTTATGATCCGGATTCGCAACCCGCACTGGCGGCTGCCACCGACGCGAGGTCAGATATTAAACGTCCGATCCTGCGGTTGGAATGGGAATCGATCCGCAGGGGTTCCCCGGACGATGCGTCACGTCGGGCGGCTTGGTTCATGTGGTACTACGACAATCACACGAGTGGCAGATGGCTGGTCGAGCGTCAAGGCGTTCTTGAAAGGCCGTATCCGGTCGAAGAAAGCGAATCCAATTTTCGGCGCGCTGCGGTCCAGTCGACCATGTCCCTCGCGGCGGCACGGCTGAAATGCAGGATGGATTTGGCCGCGGCGGGTGAACGTGACCCACACCGAATTCGGGCAGCGGTTGCCGCCGTTGGGGGCGCGAAACGCGTCGATCCGTTCGCCACGGCTCATCTTGCGGCTGTTCAGGCGGCGATCGTGGACGGTTTTTATGGCGGCGGACTCAACCGGCCGTGTCGCGAAGCCGCGCTGGCCGATGCGATGGAACGATTCGCTTCCGGGACGATGGCCCTCACGAAAGCGAAGTGGCCCGAGATCGAAGAGCCCGGGGTGTCACAAGGCGCTCCCGATGGCCCCGTGATCTTCATGTTTGCAGAGTTTGCGTTGATGGCGCTCGAACAGAAGGTCGGCGTCGACCATGAGGCTTGGCTCAGGCTCGCACGAATCTATGTCGGTATGCAAACCCTCTATCGACACGCGTATGGCAATCCACAACGACCGGCAACCGCGGCGGAGTTCGTCAACCGCTCCGGAGGCCCGCTCCGCCCCGTGCCGGTGGACATTCGTCGGATGTGGTTTCCGGCCGTACGACACGCGACCGAGGACGACCTGATTGTGCTCATGGGAGATCACTTGGTCGAGTGTGTTATTGCTGGGATCGGACCACTCGCTTCCGGGGTGCGTTCGGTGTTTGCACGCACCGGCTGACGACTTCGGGCAGAGCGTCCGAGCCCCGGTGAAGAGTGAACATATCCGCAGGAATTGCCCGACGTCCTGCGTGCGCCTAACCTCTCGTCCTCTCGCTACAGACTGCGAGCAGGTGTTTTACTAGTCTTCCCAAGGTGAATTGAGCCATGGACCAGCAGCGACTTCTCGAATCCATCAATGCCGAATCCTTGAAGAAGGAAATCACGCCCTTCGGCGTGGGCGACACCGTGAACATCAGTTTCTTGATCGTTGAAGGCGACAAGAAGCGTGAGCAGGTCTTCCAAGGCGTCGTGATCTCCCGCACCGGCCGCGGCATCAACGAGATGGTCGCGATCCGCAAGCTCGTGGACGGTGTGGGCGTCGAGCGGATTTTCCCGCTCAACAGCCCGCTGGTCGGCACCATTCAGATGGTTCGGCGCGGCGATGCCCGGCGCGCCAAGTTGTACTTCCTGCGTGAACGTCAGGGCAAGAGCCAGCGTCTGCGGGACCGTCGCCGCGGGCTCAAGCACACGGCGAAGGACGCGAAGATGTCGAGCTGAGGGTTCAGTTCGCGGGCTCGTGAATCAGAATTACACTGACTCCGTGGCGGGTGCTGCGGAGTCGGATTGTTTTTGGGGAGCCGGACACGGCGCACGGCCGGATTCGGGGCCGTCAGCGGGATGAAGGCAACGGAGTCACGGCAAGAGCGTCGATGGCGCCGCCGACACCGTCAGCGGCACCGCGCCGTATGCGGCGGCCGTGATCGTGGGTGCCGAGACGCGGATAACTCGTTCCGCCGGGTCGATTCCTTGGCCGCGCATGAGGCGTTTGAGGGTGCCCGGGATTCCGAACTCGACGTCCTCATCAAAGATGTCGCGGAGGTCGATAGCACCGCCGAACCGGGCGAGGAGGGTGCGGGAGATGTCGGCCACAAGATCCTCGGGCGCTGAAGCGCCGGCCGTGAGCATGACGGTTTCCTGGCCGGTCGGGAACCAAGCGAAATCGATCTCGGAGACGTCGTCGACGCGGTACGCGGGGGTTCCGACATTGGCGGAGATTTCGGTGAGACGGACGGAATTCGAGGAATTGCGCGAGCCCACCACGACCACGACGTCGCACTCGGGGGCGATGACGCGGACGGCGTGCTGACGGTTGGTCGTCGCGTAGCAGATATCGCTCGATGGCGGCGCCTTGATGAGCGGGAAGGCGGCCTTGAGTGCATCGATCACCATGGCGGCATCGTCGGTCGAGAGGGTTGTTTGGGTGAGATAGATCAGTTTGGCGGGGTCGCGGATGTGCAGATACGGGATGTCACGCGGCGCTTCAACGACCTGCGTGGCCTCGGGGGCTTCGCCGAAGGTTCCCACCACTTCCTGATGATCTTTGTGACCGATCAGGAGAATCTGGTAGCCTTGCCGCGCGTAGCGGATGGATTCGTTGTGAACCTTGGTGACGAGGGGGCAGGTGGCGTCGATCGCGATGAGGTCGCGGGCCTCGGCGGTTCGACGGACCTCGGGAGATACACCATGGGCTGAGAAAACGACGATGTTGCCCGGGGGTACGCGGTCCAGGGATTCAACGAATTTGACCCCGGCATCCACGAAGCGGTTGACAACGTGCTTGTTGTGGACGATTTCGTGATACACGTAGACGTCTTTGCCCGGGAAGAGGTCAACGATCTGCTGAACGACGTCGATCGCCATTCGGACGCCCGCGCAGAAGCCTCTGGGGTTGGCGAGAACGATTTTCACTTCAGGATGATAATGACGGACCGGCATGGAAAGCAACGAGGGAATGACGCCGGCGGAGGCGCGGGAGACGTTTCCGTGGACGATGCGACGCGCTTCGCCGCCCGGGTGACGGCCCGTGAGGCCGAGAATTTCACGGTTTTGGCCCCGTTTGTGCCCCGGGCGTTGCGTCCCGACATGCAGGCGGTCTATGCGTTTTGCCGGGGTGCCGATAACGTGGCGGATGCGGGCGCGACTGCGGAAGCACGGGCGATGGCGTTAGTGGAATTAGGGAGATGGAGGGTCGATTTAATGCGGTGTGCGCAGACCGTCGGCGACAATCGCGCCATGGGAGAGCCGCTCCATCCGGTATTCGTGGCGCTCGGTGAAACGATCCGCAAGCACGACCTGCCCCTCGTCTTTTTTCAGGAGTTGCTGAGCGCCTTCGAGCAAGACCAGCGGATGATCCGGTATTCGACTTGGGAGCAGTTGATCGACTATTCGCGCCGTAGCGCGAACCCGGTCGGCCGCATCTGCCTGTGGCTGGCTGGGCATCGATGGGATTTGGAAAGCCCGAAGGTTGAGCCGCGGATTTCAATGAGCGACAGCGTCTGTACCGGGCTCCAACTCGCTAACTTCTGGCAGGATGTACGGCGTGACCTCCTGGACCTTGACCGCGTCTACCTGCCATTGACCGAAACCGGCCTGTCCGCGGACGAAATCATCGAATGGGCGAAGACCCCGGCTACCCCGGAGCGGCGAGAGCGATTTGCGGCCGCGCTCCGCCCGGAGGTGGAACGGACACGGGTGCTCTTCCGCGCGGGCTCGATGCTGCCTTCGATGACGGTGCCCTGGCTCGCCCGTTGCGTGCGACTCTTCGGCGCCGGCGGCCAAACCGTTCTTCGCCGGGTGGAAAAAATCGGGTACGCGACGTTGTGGGAGAGGCCGCGGGTCGGCAAGTGTTCCAAGTTGATGCTGGTGGCGGCGGAGTTGGCGCATTTCTAGTCGGAAAGAATTGCAATGGGAGCGGGCAATGGGCGATGTTGAGATCGGAGCATCTGAAGATTGGTGTCGCGAACGGGCGCGGCAAGTGGCGTTGAGTTTCTATCGCGGCATGAGCCTGACCCCGCCGGATCGGCGGGGCGCGTTGTTCGCTGTCTACGCGTGGATGCGGGCCGCGGATGACGCCGCGGATGATCTCCCGATGCCTGAGGGGTTGGCCTTGCTTCAACGGATTCGCCATCGAAGCGAGGCCATCTTTGAAGGACGCTGGGACGGGACGGGGCTCGCGGATTCGGAGGGAGCCGTTGAGCCCTACTGGCGGGCGTTCGCGGCTGCGGTTCAAAGATACCCGTTACGTCTGACGTGGTTTGCAGAGATGCTCGACGGGCTGGAGGCCGACGCTCGGGCAACGCCCGGGACGGTGCGGTTCGCGACGCTCTCTCAACTTTCGACCTATCGGCACCAGGTTGGCGGGATCGTCGGCCTCGCCTGTACGGCTGTTTGGGGCGTGCGCGAGGGATCAATGTGGGGCGAGGCCTTGCACCTAGCCGACACCCGCGGGCGGGCGTTTCAGTTGATCAACGTCCTTCGTGACATCGGTCCCGACGCTGATTGCGGTCGCATCTACATACCCGGCTCGGAACTCCAGCGCTTCGGCCTCACGCCCGCCGGGTTAGCCGCTTGGACGAACCCAGTCGCCTGCGGATCGCTCGTTCGAGCGATGGTGCGGACCGCGCAAGGGGAACTGGGCGGAACCTGGCGGTACGAGCGCCTGCTCAGCCCGGGCTGCGAGGCCGCCGCGTGGGCGCTGCGGGCCAGTTATTTGGGGATCGCCCAAATTCTTGAACGGGAACCGGAGCGGGGAGTGCGGGGCAAGCGGGCCCGGGCCCCGCATTGGGCAAAGGCGCTGATCGCCGCCCGCGCCGTCGGAACGCGGCCGTGGATGGTCAACGCGTGACTGCCGCAGCCGGCACCACGACCGCCGGTCGGCCTCCTCCTGGTGTCCTTGCGACTCGGTGTGATTCGGCCGAGATTGACCGAACGCCGGCGCACGAACGATGAGCACCCGTCTCCGTCACGTCGCCATCGCCGGTGGGGGGCTTGCCGGCATCGCCGCGGCGATCCGGCTCGCGGACGCCGGCGTGCGGGTGACTCTCATCGAATCGCGCCAAAAACTCGGCGGCCGGGCGACATCGCACACCGACCCCGCAACGGGCCAACTGATCGACAACTGCCAGCATGTGGCGATGGGGTGCTGCGAGCGGTATATCGCGCTGATGGACCGGCTCGGGGTGCTCAATGAGTTCGAGTGGAGCGAAGCGCAGCACTGGGTGGAGAGCGGTGGGAGGGTGAGCGTGATCGGGCCGGGCGGCCTGCCCGAACCGCTGCACCTTGCGGTGTCATTCGCGCGGGCAGCGTTTCTTTCGTGGTCTTCCAAACTGGCGATCGCACGGGGAGTGGTGGGGCTCAAACTGCTGAACCCGAATGACTGGACGGGCCGCACCTTCGCGGAGTGGCTTTCCTCTATCGACCAGCCCGACGAGGCCGTCGCGCGGTTCTGGGAGCCCGTGGTCGTGAGCGCGTGCAACCTGTCGGTGCGGCATGTCGCTGCGCCGGTGGCGATGAAGGTGTTTCGCGAGGGCTTGCTGGCGGGGCGAAAGGGAGCACGGATCGGTGTGCCACGGGTGCCGCTGAAAACGCTGTACGACGGCGTCGAACGGATTTTGCATGAGTCGGGCGGGCGACTGCGGTTGCGGGAGAGTGTGGAGCGGGTCCGGGCGGGCGCGATCGAAACCGACCGAGCGCGAATCGAAGCCGACGCGGTGATCTGTGCCCTCCCGATCGAGCGGGCGTGGCGGGTGCTGGACCAGCGGGATGCCCGCGTACCCGCGATGAAGGCCGCGCGATACAGCCCGATTATTGGGATCAAGATGTGGTTGCGAGCGCCAGTGTTCCACTGGCCGCACGCGGTGCTCGTCGGTCGGTCGGTGCAGTGGCTTTTTCCGGTTCGAGATGGGGAGGCGGAGGGCGGCACCGCCCCGGACGGGGTGGAGGCAATCCAGGATTGGCGGAGCGGGGCGGGCCGGTGGCCCGTTCACGCGGTCATATCCGCGGCCGCAGAAACGGTTGATCGGTCGGCCGAGTGCATCATCGAGGACGCGACCGTGGACCTAGCATCATGCTTCCCGGAATTCAGACGGGCCGACGTTTTGTCCGCCACGGTCATCAAGGAGAAGCGGGCGACGTTTGCGGCGACGCCGGCCTTTGAGGCGTTTCGCTCTGGGCTGACGGTCGGGTGCCGATCGAATCCGGGTGTATGGCTCGCGGGCGACTTTACGGACACGGGCTGGCCGGCCACGATGGAGGGAGCGGTGAGGAGTGGCGAACTCGCCGCGGATCGGGTGATTCCGAACAAAATGCGAACAGATCATTAAGATCGCGCGAGAATTTGAGTAGCTCCGGTGAGTAACGTGTGCATTGGTTCTAAGGACTTGAGTTTTTCGGCCGGATCGCGTACAAATTGGGCGTTCGTGCGGGCGCGAGGCACGGGTTTCTCCCGGCCTTTCTTATCTCCGAGATCGTTGAAAAACCAGGAGCAGCCGCCGATGCAGGGTGCGAAAGCGTGGCAGATTGTGGTCTTGGTCCTCGGGCTGCTGGGCGGCGCGTTCGGTCTGTATTACTCGTTCGGGCGCGACGACGGGATCGAGATCGCGGACAGCATGATGCTGGTGGACGTGCAGACCGGAGACCTGTATCGCGTCGACGTGTCGAATAAAGGCGTGGTGCTGCCGATGGCGGTGCCGGGAACCGATCGCAAATCGTTGATGCCTTGCCACGAGGACGATGGGAAGTGGTTTGTGAGCGAACGTTTCCTCGGGTCCGTGCAAGGGATGGCGAAAGACACCAAGGCTGTTAATTTATCGACGGGCGAGATCGTGGTGACCAATGCCAAGCCCAAGGACATCTGAACATGATCAGGAACCACAGAGTCGGCAGACCTGCATTTTCAGCCTTTACTTTGATCGAACTCCTCGTCGTCATTGCGATTATCGCCTTGCTCATCGGGCTTCTTCTCCCGGCCATGGGCAAAGCGAGAGAGGCCGCGCGGCAATTGGTCTGCAGCGCGACCCAGCGGTCTCTCGGACAGGCGCAACTCATCTATGCGGGCGGCAACAAAGATTATATTTCGACCTACATGACGTCGGGTGTCAACTATTATATTCGCGGTGTTTCCAGCATGACGTTCGACAAGACGCCGACGACACCCGTCACGGTGTACGACTGGTTCAGCCCCACGATCGGCGATTCCGCCAACTTTTCGCCGAACCGGGCCCGAAGAACCTTGGCGATTCTGAACGACTTCGCGTGCGCATCGGCCAAGACGCAGAACCAGTTCATCTGGGGCGGCTCAACCGGGCCTGACGTCGCGGAGTTCGAGGCCGTGCAGAACGAGTTCGCGTATCGGCAGGTCAGTTACCTTCAACCGAGCGGCTTCGCTCTTCCCAGCGGCGGCAACGTCCCGCCAACCCCGTTGGGCATTGTGGGCGTTCGGATCCCGGAAATGCCGCCCGGCCTCAGGTATTACCTTTGGAGGCAGTATAACACGCCCGTTCAGGTTAAAGAAAACTACAACGGACGGCTTGACCGCGTGGGAACGGACATGTCGCGTAAAATACTGCTCATGGACGGGACGCGATTTTACGATTTCCGCAGTCGCATCGTCGATATCGACGTCACGCCGTCGGTGGCACCCCGAACAAGCAACCAGCCGCGTGCGGACCTCTTTTTCAGCATGTTCACCGATAACGTTACATTTACCGGGTCGAGATCTTACAGCCGCACCCTCGGCGGACCAAACCAGACGAACGTGAAACTATCTCTCCGTCACAACGCCGGCGCCAATGCCTGCTTCTTCGACGGGAGCGTTCGCTACTTACGGCAGGATGAGATCTACCGCAAAGCCGAATATTACTACCCCTCGGGCAGCATCTGGACGGGTTCGGACGCGGTGGAGGAGGCCATGGCCCAGTACACGCCCGGCAAGGCGATGCCATAAGTTGGCGGGCAGGCGCAAGGGCCGCGGCCCACAACGCCGACTTCGCCGTGATCCCTCGTTCCGTTTCTTTCACGCACTCGGCTGAGCAGAACCCTCACCGATTCGCGCCCGGCTTCCACATGACGTCGGTCGCCCCGTCGTCGTTCGCCGCCCGCCCCATCACGAACAAGAGGTCGCTCAGCCGATTGAGGTACTTAACGGCCTCAACGCTGGTCCGCGTCGGCTCCAGCGTCAGCAGCGTCACCGCGTCCCGCTCCGCCCGGCGGGTCACCGTGCGAGCCACATGAAGGGCCGCCGCCAGGGCCGAGCCGCCCGGTAGCACGAAACTCGTCAGCGGGGTCAGGGCTTCGTTGTACCCATCGATCGCCCGTTCCAGCCGTTCCGTTTGCGGCGCCACCACGCGTAACTTGGTCCCCGGCTCCTCGGGCCCTTCAATCGGTGTCGCCAGGTCGGCCCCGAGATCGAAGAGGTCGTGCTGGACCGATTTCAGCAGCGTCCCAAAGCGCGCCAGTTCCGCTTCCGACTGACAACAGTGTGTCACCGCGACCCCGATCGCCGCGTTCGCCTCGTCCACGGTTCCGTAGGCTTGCACCCTCGGATCGTCCTTACGGACGCGGCTGCCGAACACAAGCCCCGTGGTTCCGTCGTCGCCGGTCCGTGTGTAAATCCTGTTCAGTTTCACCATGACGATGATTCTTCGCCAATGATGGCGTGCGCGACGCATCGGCCGCGCGGAATGTGTGTGAAATGTTGTGCCGTGTTTCGCGGGCCTCTTGAACGGAATCGAGAAGCGTTGACGTGAAGACAATGATGGATCAGCCGGTGGTCTGCCGCGGATTCAAGAGTTCGTGGCACTGTACGGGGAGCGACGATGCCTCCCTTCCCCTCCTCCGTCGCGTTCTCGCGGGTCGTGGCTTCACCGACGACGCCGGCGCCGCCGCGTTCCTCGGCCCCAAACTATCCCAGTTGCACGACCCCGCGCTTCTTCCCGGCCTTATGCGGGCCGTCGACCGTCTTCTCCAGGCGGTGGACGCGAGTGCAGCCATCGCCATCTACGGCGATTACGACGTCGATGGCGTCTCCGCCACGGCGATTCTGTACCACACGCTGCACGAAGTCGCCCGTCACCGTGGCCGGCCCCTGGACCTCCGCACCTATGTCCCGCACCGGCTCGAAGAGGGTTATGGCCTCAACGTCCACGCGATCGACACACTCGCCGCGGCGGGGGCGAGGGTCATTATCAGCGTCGATTGCGGCGTGACGGCCTTCGAGCCTGCCCGGGCCGCCAAGCGGGCCGGGGTCGATCTGATCATCACCGACCACCACAACCTTCCCGATGAAGACGACGGGCTGCCCGACGCCTATTGCGTCGTTCACCCTCGCTTGCCTGGCTCGGCGTATCCCTTCGGCGAACTCTGCGGCGCGGGTGTAGCGTTCAAGATCGCCTGGGAGCTCGCCCGCCGTTGCGGTGGCGGCAGGGCCACGCCCGACGCGCGGGCTCTCCTCATTGATCTGCTGGCCATGACCTCGCTGGGCGTGATCGCCGACGTTGTGCCGCTGGTTGACGAAAACCGCGTCATCGCCCGCTACGGCTTGGGGATGATCAAGCACTCCAAACTGGAAGGGCTGCGGGCCTTGGTGGAGGCTTCCGGTCTGGGCGGGGAGAAAGTCGATGCCGTCGATGTCGGGTTTAAACTGGCTCCCCGGCTGAACGCCTGCGGACGCATGGGCCACGCCCGGGAGGCCGTCGAACTTTTCACCACCGCGACGGGGCCCCGGGCCCGCGAACTCGCCGAGCAACTCTCGCGCCATAACGAAGAGCGGCAGCGGGTGCAGGCCAAGATCGTCGCCCAAGCGGTCGCCGAGGCCGAACGCCTTGCGATGCGCGGCGACGACTGCCGCGCCATCGTGCTGAAGCATCGTGAATGGCACGCGGGAATCGTCGGGATCGTGTGCAGCAAGTTAGTCGAAAAGTTTCACCGGCCGGTGCTCCTGCTCTGCGAAACCGACGGTTTCTGCCACGGCTCCGGGAGGTCCATCGAGGGCTTCGATCTGCACGCGGCGATCGCCTCCTGCGCCGACCTGCTGACCACGTTCGGCGGCCACGCGATGGCCGCCGGCCTGAAGATGCCGCTGGAGCGATTTGACGAGTTCAAGGAGCGATTTACCGCCGCCGCAAACCTCGCGATCGATCCCTCGGATCTGACCGGTCGCTCGCGGTTTGATTGTGGGGCGACCACCGGCGAATTGAACCTCGAATCACTGATCGCCTTGGAGGGACTGGCCCCGTTCGGCCGCCACAACCCGCCCGTTCGCGTCTATCTTCGCGGCGTGCGGGCCATCGGCCGCCCGCAACTCCTCGGGTCGACCGACCGTCACCTGTCCGTGACCATTCAAGAAAACGAGCCCGGCGCGGGCCGGGCTCTTCGGGTCGTCGGTTGGGATTGGGCCAAGGAGATCGGATCGTTCGGTCGGGACGCCTGCTTCGATTGCATCCTGGAGCCGAAGGTATCTCGCTGGAACGGACGTGCCACGCCCGAGGCCGAACTTGTGGACGTGCGCTTTACTCCGTCGTGACGGAGGAGATCGGGGCGACGGTGCCGTCGAGGGCGGTCAGCAACTGTCCCGCCGTGGTGTCGTTGGGGTCCAGCCCTTGTGCTGCGGAGTAACACCGGCGGGCATCGCTGGTGCGTCCCATCTCTTGCAGGGTCATGCCCAGCAGCAGCAAGTTCTGCGGCGAGCCCTCAAACTGCACCGCCTTGTCGAAGTTCTCCGCCGCCAGTTGCAGGTTCCCCGCCTTCTTGTGGAACAGCCCGAGGAATGAGTAGCCTTCCGGGCGCTCCGGCGCGATCGCGATCAGCCGGTTGGCCGAGGACTTCAGCCGCGGGTTGTCGCGGAGTGTGTGCGAGAGTTGGGCGAGGCCGATCCACGCATCGACGTCGGAAGACCCCGAATCGTCCGTGGTCAGCGTGAGATAGATGGCGCGGGCCTCGACCGGGCGGTTCAACTGGCCCAGGCACCGGGCCCGGAGATGACGCAGGTCGCGCCGATCAGCGTTCTTCTCGATCTTCAGCATGCGCGACAGGTTGGTCTCGGCCTGGGCGAACTGGCCCAGCGAAATCTGTGCGTTGGTGAGGTCTTCCATGATCGCCTGGTCTTCGGGCGAGAGCAACGAGGCCTCGTAGAAGAGTTTGGCCGCTCCCTCCGCATCCTTTTCCAGCAGCGCGACGTGTCCGAGTGTCTGGCAGATCCCGGCGCTGTGATCGAACCGGTCGCGGCTCGCAACCAGATACGCCTTGGCGTCGCTCACGCGGTTGAGGTCGATCAACATCTCCGCGGCGGCCACCGGGTACTGCGAGTTCGAGGGGTCGAGTTCCGCGGCCTTCTGATAGTGGGTAAGGGCTTCTTCCGTGCGTGTCAACCGTTCCGCCAGGATGCCCTGGAAGTATTGGGCATCAACATTGGTCGGATCGAGCCCTTCGGCTTTGTCGAAGGCGATCGACGCCTGTTCGAGATTGCCCATCTCCATGAACACCCGGCCCCGCAGCATGTGAGAGCGGGCGACCTGGTCGTTCAGCGAGATCGAATAGTCGCAGTGCCGCATCGCCTTGTCGAGATCGCCCGCGAGGAATGCCTGATGGGCCATCTGCCACTCGGTGCCCGACTTGAGAGCATCCATCTTCTTTTTGGCGCCCGAGACGTGCTGCTTGGTGTACTCTCCGTGAGAGCGGCACCCGGGAGCCACGATGGCCGCCCAGGCCAGCAACGCCAGCGCGGTGATGGCGCCGACTCGCATCGTTGTCCCGGGGAACGTGGGTACCGAGCGAAAAGTGGATTGGTGCAATGCTTCACGATTCATCGGGTTCTCGCTTTCATTTGGGCTGGGTGCGTACAACGAGCGGGCCGCCCTCGAAATAGGCCGCGCCGCTCCTAGACACCACCATCGGACGTTGCCTTACCGGACTTCAGCCGATTCCTTCAACAGAAACGGCGGTTCTATCGGTCGCAATCGTGGGTGGGGTGCCGCCGGTGTCTCGCCGGCGGCATCACCGGCTCGTTCATCGGATCACGGCCGGGGGAAAAGCCGCCGCGGCCCATTTAAGGCCGCGGCGACCGGGAGAAATCACTTGTTGCCGAAATCGGAGCCGTCGTTGGTCGGTGCATTCGCGGTCGGTGTCGATTGCGAATCGAAGTCGGTCGGGGTCGGCATGGTGGTGCCCTGGCCGAAGAAGTTGGTGGCGGCGGTCGGGTTCGTCTGGAACCAGGCTTTATTGAACCGCCACGTTCCGCCCATCACGCCGCGGGTAAAGAACGTGGGGGCGGTTGCGTTGTTGATCGCGGGCGACGTATTGAAGCTGGCGAAGGTGTTGGGGTTGGTCGCGTCGGCGGTGTTCCCAGTGCTGAGCTCGGCAGCCTCGGCGTTCACCGATCCGTCGTTCACCGCCGCGACACCTGTCGTTGCGGCGTCGAATTCGCCGAACGTGCCCTGGTTCGGGTTCCCGACCCCGTCGCCGCTGTGGGCGGTGAAGGTGGGTTTAGGTGCTTCAGCGGGGAAGCCTGCCGCGAAGGTGAAGGTGGTGTTCGAATTGGTCGGCTCGATCCCCGAGCGACGCAGGATCGTGCCGGACTCGCCGTGGATAACGTCCTCCAGCATGCTCCGTCCGGGCCAGCGACGCACTTCGCCGCCCAACCGCTCGCGCATTTCAATCGCCTCGGGCTGACGCGGGTTCAGGCTCAGCGACTGACGCGTCTTGAGCAGCGCCCGCTCCGTGTCACCCTCGGCGGCGAGGCGTTCGGCCTCGATGTTCTTGAGAGCGGTCATCTTGTCGCGGCTCCAGCGGAGGACGCCCTCGCGTGATCCGGCCCGGGCCTTCTCGACGTATTCCTCGCCGCGTTCGCCCGCCTCGGCCAATTGTGCATCGTTGACGATGGTGGGGGTGATCAGGAAGATGATCTCGCTGCGCTGGGTTTCGTCCTCGTTGCCGCGGAACGCCGCCCCGAGGAGGGGGATGTCTCCGAGGAACGGGACTTGGCGGCGAACGGTTTCGGTCGATTCGCGGAACAACCCGCCCAGTACGATCGTCTGCCCGTCACGGACCATCACGTTGGTCACGAGTTCGTTGGTGATCTCGTCTGGAATAGTGACGGTGGAGCCCGAGGAATCGCTCGTTTCGCGGATCACCGCTTCCGAAACTTGCGGCTTGAGTTCCATCCGGATCGTCCCTTCGTTGGTGACGAACGGACGGAAGTAGAGCTGGGTGCCTGTGTCGAGAAACTCGACCGTCTGCGTCGTGGCCGTGTCGGTGGAGGTCGTCTGGAGATACCCGACCTTGCGGCCGACCAGCACCCGGCTCGACTGGCGGTTGAGGGCCAGAATCTTGGGATTAGAGAGGATGGTCGTGTCCGTTACTTCATCGAGGACGCGGAGGAAGACCGCGACATCGTTGGAGACAACGCCGACCTTCAGCCCGCCGGGGCCGGCGGTGTTGCCCACCGTGCTGGAGCCCGCGCCGCCGCCGCCATCGGTCGGGAACGCTCCCGTGCTGCCGGGTGCGGTCCGCCCGCCGATCAGCGCGTTGGTGGCTTGCAAAGGTCCGCCTACGCCCACGAAATCGCTGAAATCGATGTCTGCGATGATGGAGAAGTCGACGCCGAAAGCGTTGTTCTCCGTGAGTTGCGTCTGGAGGATGGTCGCCTCGACCAGGACCTGCGTCGGGCGCGTGTCCAACTGCGCCACCAGCGTCTCGATCTCCGCGACGTTCGCCTCGAAGTCGATCACGACGAGCATCGCGTCGTGCGCGTACTCGTCGTTGCCCATCGGGGTGTCGCCCACGGCCGGAAAGGCCGCCGTCTTGCCGTTCGTCTTGATCTGGCCGGCCTCGCTGAGCAGCGGCTTCACAAACTCCGCGGCGTCGACCGCGTTGAGGTAGTTGAGGCGGAGCACTTTCGAGACCTTGACCATCTGCTCTTTCTCGAGGGCGTTGATCTCCTCGAGGGTGTACACGTAGATGAAGTTTCCTTCCTCGATGTAGCCGTAGCCGTTGACGTTGAGGATGGAGTCGAGTGCCTCATGGAACGTGACGTTGTACAGGTTGGCCGTCACCCGAGCCGAAACGTTCTTGCTGGCGATGATGTTCCGCTGGCTCTGGATCGAGAGCATCTCCAGCACGTTGGCGAGATCCTCGTCGTTGACATGAAGATCAACGATGTTGTTGTCGTCGATGCTGACCTTGGCATCGGGGTTTAGCTCGCCGCGCGGGGTGTCCTCGGCCGTCTCCCGCACCTGGGGGGCACGACCCGGCGCATTCTCCGAGGCGTTTTGCGCCAAGGTCGCAGCGCTGCCCGCCAGAAGGGCGAGCGATGCCGCCGTCTGACCCAGCCGGGTTTTGTTCAAGGAACGGACTGTGGACCGGACCGGATTGGGCGTAGTCGCCATAAACGCACCCTCGTCTAATCGTGTGTGGAAAAACTTTGGAACCCTGGGGAGACGAACGCTGGAGTTTTCGGGCGGTGCTCTCCGGGCCGGTAACCCCTGTATTGGGGTAACGCCCAGAAACCGACGTCCGAAAGCCTCCGCGAATTCTTCGTCCGATCAGAACGCCGACTTTCAGGGAAGACTCCGGACTATGCGGGGTGTGCCCGCACAAACCGAACCGTGGGCGCGGGAAACGCGACCAAAC
>CAZJXA010000052.1:0-13336 GCA_964549785.1 uncultured Phycisphaeraceae bacterium
ATCGTGAATTTCAACCTTCTTCATCACGCGTGAGACATGCCTTTCAACTGTCTTAGGGCTCAAGTACATGAGCTTGGACATATCGCGCTGGGACAGCCCGCGGGCGACATAGCGCAGCACTTCCAATTCTCGCGACGTCAATCGATGGGGTGGATGTATCGCTGAGGCGAGCGAAGCTGCGATCGCCCCAGCGGGGACGCTCATTGTCTTGGACGCGTCGTCGGCCACGATCCCGTCGTCCAGATTCCCGGGCTCCACGTCGCAGCCGCGATCTCTTACGCTTCGCGACAGACCTCTCACTGCGTCCAGAAAGGCACTGGGTTCCGCATCCTTCGACAGGAAGCAGTGCCCTCCTGCCGCCATGCAATCGCACGCCAGCCGTTCCGAGGTTCGTGAGGAAAGGAAGACAATCCGGATGACGGGCCAGCGAGCGGCGATCTCCCGGGCCGCCGCGAGCGGGTCGAGGCCGGGCGTCATCGGGTCCATCGCGACGACATCGGGCGATTCGCTCGCGCAGCGGTCGAGGGCGAACTTAGCGTCGCTGAACTCCGCGACCACTTCGATCCCGGCTTGTTGACGCAGCCACGACGCCAGCGCAGCGCGAACGATCAACTGCCGATCGACCAGGATAATTCGATGCTTCGGTCCCGTCATCAGACAACCATTCTGATCTGCCGCCCCACCCTCCGATAAAATACCGACAACAACCCAGAGCACACCCCGAACCCAATGGATGAGAGACGGCGTCTCCGGTACGTCAGATAGGGAGAAATACCCGTCGTCTGCCAGGAATAGCGGCATCCAGCGTACGATTTCACGGAATATTGCGGATTTTACCCTAAGTTGAGGGATTTTACTCAACCGCACGGCGGGCCAGAGGCCTTCGTTTCTGGTCCGTCACGCGGCCCGGCGGCTTAGCAGAGCGTCATAACGCCGCCGCTTCTCGGGATCTTTCAGCGCGCTGTACGACTTGTGAATTAGCGTGAATCGCTCACCGGACGCCGGATCGGGTGACCGATCGGGATGGAGCCTTCTGGCCAACGCCCGAAACGCCGCTCGCAGGTCCTCGGCGGTCACGTCCCGGGCCACCCCAAGCACGGCGTACAGGTCCGGGACCTCGATGTCGGCCGCAATCACCCCCGGAGCCTTCGCAGGTTCGGAGGGCGTCGGCAATTGGCCATGCCGCAGCGTGTGGACCACGGCGGCGGCCTGCTCTTTGGAGAGGTCGACGAACTGGATGCCGGCGTGAATAGAGCCGGAGCCGCGCCGTTGATTCCCCAGCCACATGATCCGCCCCAACAGTTCAACCGACCCGCTCCCGGAACGGAGGGTGAAGCGTTGCAGCGACGAAATGGCCGGGATAGCGCCCATCGCCACCCGCACACACATCCCGCTCTCCGAAACGTCGATGACCTCTCCGAACTGCCAGCGGAGACGCTGGACCGCAACTCGCTCGCACGTGCGGGGTGCCTTCTTGACGCTGGTTTTACCGGTTCGGGCAAGTCCGATGCGTTTCGCGAGGTTCATGAAAAGAACTGTCGGCGGAACCAGCAATTCGATTCAGTCGGTAGGGGGTGCGGTAGTGAAATGCGGGCGATGTGGGCGGGCGAGGCCGGAACGTGAGGCCGAACCGTAAGGCCCGATAAGTGGCCCGCCTCGTTACCCTGCTGCGGCAGGCTTGATCGAGCCGGCGATGTCCGGAGACTGCTGAACAATCTGATCGGCGATCTCACGGCGATTGATCTCGACGTCGCGCGGAAAATCGAACGCAAGGCGAACCCGCTCTCCCTTCACGGAAGCAATACGAACAACCCCGATTGGATTTTTGGGGTCGCCGATCACGACTTCCTCACCCTCGCGACGTGTGATGACCAACATATTCAACCTCCCGTCCTGGGTATCCGCTTAAGGATCGACAATTCTGTGCCGCCGCCCGCAATAACCGTTCTTTTATACCGCGCCGAACCGACTTGGGAAACATGAAATTGCGTTATCCACTGACTATCCAGAGTATCGCCGGATTATCGCCCCCGCCTAAGTACGTTATCGGACTGACTCAACCCGTTTAACCTCGGGGATATGCGTCTTCAGATTGCGCTCAATCCCCATCTGAAGGGTGACGTCGCTGGACGGGCAACCCACGCACGCGCCATGCAGTCGGATTTGGACGGTCCCATCCGCCGTCATTCCAACAAGTTCGACATCGCCCCCGTCCGACTGAACGGCCGGTCGGATCAGATTCAGCACTTTTCCGACCCGATCGATGACGACGGCGTGGGCCGGGCCCGGGCGTTCATTCGAGAATGCGGAATCGGTCGAGCTCATTCCGCTATGGTACGGCGGGTCGGCTCGGGGCCGACGCTTGGTACTCCGTAACGGATTTTCAAAGGAACACCCCGCGTTGTCGGCTCGCGCAGCGATCATCGCGATTGTGGCCTGTGCCCTGTTGGGTGCTGCTGTCTGGTGGGCCAAGGCCCGCCCGGCGTCGGTCGTTCCGCCTCCCGCGCCGAGCTGGACATTCGATGCGGGCGTCGTCCGATCGCTGACCGTCGAGAGCGACGGGGCGGCGGCCCGCCACCTCGAACGCAGCCTTGTCGGCGCTTCGGGACCGTGGGTGGCACGCGGGACAACTTCGTGGCCGGTGGAGGCGGTGCGGGTGCGGGCCGCATTGAATCTCATCGGGCAACTGGTTCGAGAGCCGAACTCCGAGACATCGGGCTTCGCGCCGCGTGCCATTGTCACCGTCCACGATGCGTTGGGAAACTCGCTGAGCATTGAACTCGCGGCGGAAGTGGTCGGCGGAAGGATTTTCGCGCGGGTCCGATCTCCTGACGACCCGGAACCCGTCGGCCGCATCGCTACCGCCGAATTCGCTCGGGTCTTTACGCCCGCGGGCATCGACGCGTGGCGGGCGTCGTCGGTGTTCACCGCGCTCGCGGATGAGCCGACCCGCATCGGCCTTCAGTCCGCCGCTCACTCCGCAACGATCCGGCGAAACCAAGGCCGATGGGGACTGGAACTCTCCCCGCCGGTCCCCGCCGAAGCCGCCCGGGTAAAAGAAACGATCGCCCAACTCGCCTCGCTGACGATCGAGCGGTTCGTCGCTCCGGACGATCCGATGGCAGAGAGCCTGGTCAGGCCCGCGGCGATGATCACCGTCGAAAGCGACTTCCGACCCGAACCGGACGGACCCAGACGCACGATCGTTCAGACGCTCCGCATCGGCAACGTCGCCGACGCCGCCTCGCGCACCGTCATCGCCGACCTCGTCGCCACCCTGGCGGACTCGGGTGAAACGCTGTGGGGACCGCAACCGTTCACCCTGCGGGCAGAGGCCGTCGCCGCGATCAAGTCCGACCCCGCGTGGCTGGCCTCGCGAATTCCCGTGCAGGCGCCGGCAGCCGATATCGGAATGATCCGGATGTACCGTGCTTCGGACGCCGACACACCGCTCGCCATGGAGTGGACCCGGACACTGGACGGGTGGGCGGCGCATGGCGAATCGGTGGCCGCTGTGGATTCAAGGTTGTCAGGCACTGCCGCTCTACTCATCGACATGCTGAAGAAACCGTCGGCCGGGGTACGTTTCGCTGCACCCACCGACGCCGCACTTGTCGCCCGTGTTACGTTGCACTCCGCAGGGGGCACACTGCTCGAGACGGTCGGGATTTACCGAGGCGGTGTGGGCGGTCCCGCATACTTCGCCCGAACAGGCGAGACGTGGCGGGCGGTTGATGCGCCCGTTGATCTCGCCGACACGCTGGGCACGGCGAGGTGAGCGACCCGATGGGGCTAGTCCACCGGTCGTTCATTCGATAGCCGACCCAAACTCGCCAGGGTGGCCGCTGCGCTGCCGGAATCGATCGCCTCCTGGGCCTTTTCGCAGGCGTCGCCGATGGTGACTCCGCGCAGGGCGGTCGCGAGTGCGACCCCGGCCGAGAAGACCACCATGTCGCGGCACGGCCCACCCTCACCTCGCAGAATCGCACGCGCCAACCCCACCGCGGCCTCGAGCGAACCGACGACGAGTTCGTCCGGCTTGGACGGCGCGAATCCGTAGTCAGAGGCATCCAGAGACCCGGCCACCATGGATTCACCCTCAACCGCCCACACACGGTTCGGGCCTGTCGTGGAAAGTTCGTCCATCCCTCCGTGCCCGTGAACGACGAGGGAGCGGTCGGAACCCAGACGGGCCAACGCGTTCGCAACCGTCAGAGCGAGCGAAGGGTCGTACACGCCGAGTAATTGGTGAGCCGCTCCCGCGGGGTTGGTCAGCGGCCCCAGCAAATTGAAGATCGTCGGAGAGCCGATGGCACGCCGTGCAGGGCCCGCGAACCGCGCTGCGGGGTGGTGGTGGATCGCGAAGCAAAAGCAGACACCGCATTCTCGCAGGCATCGTTCCTGCACGGGCAACCCGGCATCCACATGCACGCCCAATGCCGACAGGACTTCGGCCGACCCGCGCCCTGTGCGGCTGCGGTTCCCGTGCTTCGCGACGAAGATCCGCCCCGGAATTGCAGCGGCCACCACCAGCGCGGCGATGGTCGAGACGTTAAACGTCTTGGGGGCGCCGCCCGTGCCGCAGGTGTCAATCACCGGTCCCGGAAGGGCCGAAACATTGATTGGCGTGACGTGGGTCCGCATTGCCCGGGCCGCACCGACCAGTTCATCCACGGTGGGGCCGCGGCGTTGCAGCCCCTCCAGCAATTGGCGGATGTCCAAGTCCGTCAAGCGACCCGCGAGGATCGCATCAAACACTCGGCGGGACGAAGCCTCGTCCAGCACGCGACCGATACTCACCTCGTGGAGCAGGTGGAGAATCTCAACCGGCGCTCGATCCGTCATTGTGCCGCTATCGTACGATTACCGACGTGGCAAGCACCGTTCCCCAAACGCGATTCGCCGTTCTTCGAGTCCGTCGGCGGCAACAGGTTCTCACTGTTCTGGCTGGCTCGTCGGCGGCTTTCTCGGTCGCGGTTGGCGTTGGCGGAGTCGGGCTCCTTCTCCTCCGGGCGACCGGTCACGCCGCGGCCCACTGGCTGATCGTCGGGGGCTCCTTGGCCGCCGCCAGCGCGGTTGTCGGTGGCCTCCGAGCGGCCCGCAGGTTTTGGGATGCCGGCCGGGCGGCCCGCCAGTTTGACCGGGCGGCGGGGACCAACGAAGCCCTGTCATCCGCGCTCGCGCTCGATCATCGGGTCGATGCCATCGCCGAGCTTGTCCGCGAAGCTGCGGAACAGCGAGCCACCGCAAACGCTTCAGTTATTGCTGTTCCCGCTTCCGGATGGTGGCGTTGGCCGACCGTCGCGGGCTGCGCGGCGGGCGCGTTCGTAGCGACCGGACTTTGGATGCCCGGCGAGTTTGCTCCGGCGAGTCCCGCGCGAGTGCTGCCCGAGGTGACCGCGGTCAAGGCCGACGTCGCCGCCATCAAGCAGTCCCTCGCAGCGGATGTTGCCAACCCGAACGGGGCTGAGGAACGACGCCGCCTCACAACCGAGATGGAGAAACTGGAAGCCGAACTCGCTGCCGGTCTGCGTACGCAGGATTCGGCCCGCGCCAAGGGAGCGGAAACGTTGGCCCAAGCCGCCGCCGAATCTGAGCGCCGAGCGGATGAAACCGAAGACGAGGCGAGGGCCGTTGAACAGGCGTTGGCGAAGGCCGCACGCCGTGCTTCGCGCTTGGGGCCGTCGCGTCCCAAGGCTTCCGCCGCGGGTTCCGGGCCCGGCGATTCCGGCGACGCGGCGCCGCTCAGCGAAGACGCAACTCCCGGCTCCCCCGTCGCCGACCTTCTGACCGCCTTCGAGCAGGGCGACTATGCGAAGGCTGCGGAAGCGGCCGCGGCCTTGGAGAACGCCGCTGACGACATGACACCCGCCGAACGCGCGGAGGCCGCCGAACGGCTTCGCGAGTTCGCCGAGAGTCTCGACGACTCCGCCGAGTTAGAAGCGGCGACCGAGCGGGATGCGGTGGCCGCACGCGAGAAGGGATCAGAACCGGCACCGGGTTCGTCGGATCCGGGGCGGACGCCGGCAGCAGGCGATGCGGTGGACGCGGCACAACCTGAGGAAACCAACTCTGCTGCAAACACTCCGCCGCCCGAAGGCGATCAAGCCGATCCGTCGTCGAGCCCCGGTGCCCAAGAAACCGAACCATCGTCGGATTCGCAAGAAGGAGAAACGAAACCGCCTGCTGACGGATCCGGTGCGGAGGGGTCTCCGGATCCTTCGCCCGAAACGACCGGGACGTCGGATCGCCGTGATAAGGCGGACGGAATCAGTAGATCGCCCGAACGTGAACCCAAGCCACTGACCGCGGCCGACACGATGCGTGAAATGGCTGCCGAAGCGCGACGGTCGGCGGACGCCGTCGGAGATTCTCCGCCCGATAAACCGGCCGCGGACACCCCGGATCGCGAACCCGATGCCGCCCGGGAGCCGGAGGCGACGCCACCAAACGCATCACCCGGTTCCGAACCAACGCCACCCGCTGGACAAACCGGCGCGGCAAACCGGCGACCGGCCGAGCCGGAGCCGCGCGAACCCCAGTCGCCCGATCAGTCGTCCGATCGGCCATCCGATGAGGCGTCCGATTTGGCTCCCGATCCAGCTAACGCCGAGACGCCCACCGAGTCGAGGGAAGACGTCCCCAGTCGGCAACCCGAGTCGACGAACTCCGCATCACCGCGGGAAAGTCCGCCCGCGACCAGTGGGGAGCAACCCGAATCACCACCCGACGCCCCAGCGCCGACGGAGGCTCCGCCCCCTCCTGACCCATCCGGTCCCCGGACTGATCCACCGCAATCTCCACCTCCGCGCGGCCAGCCTCAGCCTGGCCAGCCGCCGCAACCGACTCAAGGCGCCAAGGGCGCACAGTCGGACCCACGAAATCGCGAACCGACGCCTTCGCCCGACGCCAGCCAGCCGGGCGACGACGCAACTTCGAAGCCTTCCCGTGAGGTTCCGACCGCGAAATCGCCTCCCCCTTCAAACGACCCGCAAGGGTCGGAGCAGCCCGGCAGCACCGGTGGGAAGCGCACCCAGGGCCTCGCCGATCAGATAAAACGCGTCCGCGATCAGGCCGCGAGCGGGAAGGTCGATCGTCAGAACTCGGAGAAGTTGCGCCGGCAAGCCGAACAACTCATGAAAGGGATGACGCCCGAGGAACGGGCGGAACTGGAAAAGGCTGCACAGGAATGGGCCGCCGCCCAGAATGCTGGAGGCCAGGGCGATCCGGTCGGGAAAACCGGCGCCGAAGACAACGCGAGCGACAAGAGTGGGGGCACTCGGGGCAAGTCTTCCGATCGGGGTGGGAACAACGCAGGAACGGGTCGCGGACCGGTACCCACTCCCACCGAAGTGCCCCGGTCTGACCTTGCCGCGAACGGCGAAACCGTGCGACCTCGGGAATCAAAAACCGATCCGCCGGCTGGTGGGCAGACCTTGGCGGAATGGCTTTCCGATCCGTCGGACCGCTCCGATGTGGGTTCCGCAGCTACGCAGCCTTCCGCCCGCACTATTTCAGAAGGCGCTGACCGCGCCATCGAGGAGCGCCGTATCCCGAAGGGGTACGACACGCTGGTCCGGCGGGTCTTTGACCGAATCGGCGAACGTGCGAGTGACCGTCGCACGCGGCCCCAGCCTGCCGATCAACTCGCACCGGCGGCGGCTTCACCCGGGGCGAAACCGCCGCCCATCCCCGCCTCCACCTCTACTCCCACCCCCACGCCGAACCCGGGGCCGAAGTGATAGCACCGATCACCAACGTCCCGGTCTCTCCATGAATCTTGCGTTCGAACATCCTCTCTGGCTCGTGCTGACGGCCTCGCTCGTCATTCTGGTGCCGCTGGGCCTGACGTGGTTTACCGCTCTCGCCCGCCCGCGTCGCTGGGCCGCGACGGTGCTTCGCGTCCTGCTTATGGCGGCCCTCGCGGTCACACTCGCCGGTCTCTCGCGAAGCACGCTGACTGATCGCCTGGCCGTCGTCATCGTCGCGGACGTATCGCCCTCGGTCGTTCAGGGCGCACCCGCCGGCCCCGACGCTTCGCTCTCGGGCATCGCGGGTGCGGACGGGCTCACGATGCGGCTCAGCCCCCTCTTGGGTAAGCACGACCTCCTTGGCCTGGTGACATTCGACGGCAAGCCGACGCCCCTTCGTGTCCCTTCTTCGGTGAGGACGCCGGCGTCGAGCGCGGTTCCCGCGGCGACCGGCGGGAGCCGCATCCACGCCGCGATCCGTCTCGCGGCGGGGCTCGTCCCCCCGGACGCCAGCGGTCGGGTTCTGCTCATCAGCGACGGACTCGAGACCGATTTGGGAGCGACCTTCACACCGGTTGGCGTCCCGGTTGACGTTCTACCGATTCGCTATTCGCTGACCGACGAAGTGATTGTCGAGAGCCTCGACACCCCGCCTCGGGCCGCGGGAGAATCCATCGTGGCCGCCAGGGTCAAACTTCGGGCTTCCGCCGCGGCCGCCGGGGTGCTCCGAATTTTTGGAGACGGTGTTCCGCTGGGCAGCCGCCGGCTCGCCCTCACCGAAGGTGAAACGGTGGAGCGCTTCGACGTGCCGCTGGGAGCAGGACGCGTGCACCGATTCCGGGCGGTGTGGGAACCCGACGTGCGGTCGCCCGATGGCACAACGCGCTATGCCGGTGACACCATCACCGAGAACAACGCGGCCGAATCAATCACGCTGTCGCCCGGAGCGGGCCGGGTTCTCCTCGTCCGCCGCATCGGCTCTGCCGACGACCCGGTTGAACCGTCTCCGCTCGAAGCGGTGCTCTCGGCGGCCGGGCTGCCGTTGGAAACGATCACCGCCGAACGCACCCCCGACGACGCCGCCGCGTACCAGGCCTACGACGCGGTTGTGCTGGAAGACGTGCCCGCGGCGGACGTGAGCGACCGGGCTCAGAACGCGCTCAGCGAGTTCGTCCGCGAGGTTGGTGGCGGGCTGGTGATTGTCGGCGGTCGACATTCGTTCGGGGCGGGCGGATGGCGCGAGACGCCGCTCGAGACGCTGTTTCCGGTCAATCTCAAACTGCCCGACCGCCTTGTCACGCCCGATACCGCCACCATTTTCGTTCTCGATAACTCCGGCTCGATGCGGCGTTTTGTTCTGGGTTCGACCCGCACGCAGCAGCAGGTCGCGAACGACGCCGCAGCGCTCGCCGTCGGGCTTCTTTCCGCGTCCGATGAACTGGGGGTGGTGACGTTCAACACGCGGGCCGACGTACTCGTTTCGCTGGCCCGCAACACGAACGTCGAGGCCACGCGGGACCGCTTGCGGGGGATCAGGCCCGACGGGGGCACCAACATCGTGGCGGGCATGGAACTCGCCCAACGCGAACTTGCAAGGTCCAAGGCCAAGGTCCGGCACATGGTTGTGCTCTCCGACGGCAAGAGCATGAACGCCGAACGCCTGCCCGCTTTGGCGGACGCCTGCCGCGAAGCGGGGATCAAAGTCTCGGCCATTGCCGTCGGCGACGACGCCGATGTGGTCGGACTCGAAGAGATCGCCCGGCGCGGCGGCGGGGCGTATCACTTTGTCTTCAACCCCGACCAGTTACCCAAGGTCTTCGTAAAGACCGTCAAGCTCGTGCGTTCGCCGTTGGTCCGCGAGGAGCCTTTCACGGCGCTGGTCGCGCAGCCGTCGGCCCTTTGGAATCTCGGCGACCCTCCGGTGTTGGGCGGGCTCGCCCTCACCTCGCTGAAAGCCGACCCGATTGTCACGACCATCCTTCTGACCCCCGAGGGCGAACCGGTGCTCGCCTCGGGCCGGGCGGGGTTGGGCAACGTGCTGGCGTTTACCTCCGACGCCTCAGAATGGGCGCTGTCGTGGCATGAGTGGAGCGGGTATCGGCCGTTCTGGACCAACGCCGTCCGGAGTGTGATGCGGGTTTCAGATGAGGGCGGGCCGACGGTAGAGATGTTGGTTCGCGAAGGGAAGATCAGGGTGCGGGTGGGCGCGGGTGGGGGGATTGGCGGTCCCGATGCGTCGGAGCCCGGGCCCGTCGGAGAGATGATGATCCGGTTGTATGGTCCGTCGGGCTCGGTGGTTGAAGCACCGGGCGAGATGATCGACCCGGACACGTTCGAGACCGAGTTCGATGCCGCCGAGGCCGGTTCATACGTCGCGGTGGTTCGAGGTGGAGGCACGTCGGCCCCGGTTTCGGCGGCCACGACGGTCGCCCCGGCGTCTGAGTTTCCGCAGCTCTCGAGCGACCTTGAACGACTCAACGCCATCGCGATGGCCTCGGGTGGGCGGGTTCTTTCCGCGGCCGATCTGCGGGTCGAAACACTCTTTGACCGGAGCGGCGCGGAACCTCGTCGTTCGCTGATTCCGTGGTGGCCCGCGCTGCTGGCATGGCTTCCGGTGCTCTTCCTATTCGATGTGGCGTGCCGCCGGATCGCATGGGACCGCTGGCTGGCCCGGGCGCGCCCCATGCAAGCAGCGAGGGCCGCCGCCGTCACTGCGGATGTGTCGAAGGCAGCCGTCCGGTCGCCGGCCGCGGCCAGCCCGGCATTAGTGTTGGACGATCGCGATGCGGATCGGCTGCGTGAACAAGCCCGCGATCGCCGTCGAGCGGCGCGACTGCGGCAAGACCCTGTTCGGCCAACATCGGAAACCTCGGCGGCTCCGAACCCGGCCTCTACCGACCCTGGCGATAGCGCGGACCCGCCGGAACCGGGACTCCTGGCCGCCAAGCGGCGTGCACGGTCCCGATTCGATGAAGCCGATGGGGCTGGATGACGGAATTCCTGCAACGGCGAATTGATGGGGCCGCGAAACCGTGCCTCGGTTTCTGTCAGTCGGGCCACAGGTGGAGCGGCGCCGCGCTCGTCGAACGCTCAGTTATCTCCGGACGACCCGACTTCGCTCACCGGAGTGCGTCCGGCAACGATCGACTCCTTGCCGCCGATCCGCGTGATATCCGCGATGAACGCCCGATACTTGATGTTCAGTTCGGCCGTGGGCTCGCCGAACCACCCTTCAAGCAGGCCGGGAGCAAGCCTGCGAGATGCGTAGATGCTCGCGGCCCTCCCGCCGGAAGTCCGTCGGATTCGTTCGATGAGCCGTCCGGCCTGGGCATCCAAGATTACCTGCCGCAGTGAATCCCGGTGGCGACCTTCCTCGCCCTCGTTCAAGTAATGCACCAAGGCCCACAACTGCGCGTAGTAGGTCAGGGCAAGGTCGGCGTCGTTGGCCATAAGTTCCTGCGGGCTGGTCCGGGTGAGTTGATCCAGCGTCAGGAGACGCTCGGAACGGGCCGCGGAGCGCAGTTCGTCGAAGCGTTCGATATTGGCCCACGGCATAAAATTGGGCAGCGTCGAATCGCCTTGCGTCCAGCGGAACCCCTCCATGTAGCACGCGAGACCCTCCTCGAGCCAGATCGGCAACGGGTTGCGGAACGTCCGCTGGGTGAACTGGTGCCAGCCTTCATGAGCCGCGATCGCGTAGGTATCGTGAGGGCCGATCTCGTAAAGAATCGCACGCCCGTCCGCCGCGAACCCGCCCCGTTGGATGCGCAGGTAGATCGCCGCGTCGGCACCCATGAGCCGTTGCGTGATCCGCGTCCACTGGGGCCGGTTCGAGAGCAGGTAGGTTTCGAGCGGCGAGGTCGGCAGGGGCAAGGGCGCTAACGCCGAGCGGTAGTGCATCAGGGCCGCTTCCATGAACTTGGGAATCCGGTCCTTCAGTCCTTGGCGAGTGGTTGTGGTGTAGATGCGGTAGTGGGGGGTCGTCACGACGATGCCCTCCTTGTCCTCGAACGTCCAAGCCTCGGTGGTGACATCAAACTCGAGCGGGTTGCGCTGGGGGACGACCACTTCGGGGGGGCGCTCGTCGGAACCGCGCGGGATGACCGGAGCGGGTTGTTCCGATGCGCAGCATACCAATAACGCGACGGCTGTCGCGGCGAAGGCGAACGTGCGCGCTGCCGGAGCTGGCTTCAACCCGGCCCTCCGATGCTTCGGACTGCCTGCCCGTGTTCGGCCCGGGCCTTGTCGAGTTGGTCTTTGGTTTGTTGAACCATGTGAGGGGGGGCCTTCAGGGCGTAACCGGGGTTGTTCAGCCGGCCTTCAAGGGTGGCGATCGACCTTTCGAGATCCGCGATGGATTTCGTCAGCCGAGCGGTTTCGGCTTCACTGTCGACGGCGTCGGCGAAATCGGAAAGGTGAAATTCGCAGGGGCCGATGGCGAAGGCGACGGAAGCCGGTGGCGGAGGGACCGATGAGATTTGGCCGAGCCCGGCCAAGGTGGCGACCAGCGCGGGTTCCGGAATGGGGGAGTCCGCAGGGGCGTGCAGAACCACTTTACGTTTGGGCTGCACGTTGTGGAGGGCTCGCACCTCGCGGATGGCGGTGACGAGCGAACGCATCGTCTCGAACGACGCCTCGGAGGCGGGGTCGATGAGGGAACGATCGATGATCGGCCATCCGGCGGTGCAGAGCGTTCCCGCTTTGGTGGGCGGCGCGAGGGTGACCCCCCGGAGGTTCGGGAGCGGATGAGAGGCCAGGTTCTCGAAGATCGCTTCGGTCACAAAGGGCATCACGGGGTGCAGCAGGCGGAGGATGACATCCAGAGCCGTACGCAGGACAGCACGCTGGCGTTCGTCGGCCGCGATGGTTGGCTTGATGGCTTCGAGATACCAATCGCAGAAATCCCGCCAGAGAAGGTCATAGAGGACCTGGGCGTAGTCGGCGTACTCAAAGTTGGCGAGGGCGGTGTCGGCGGCTTGGACGGCGCCCGCGAGGCGGGAAAGCAACCAGCGGTCGGGAAGCGAAAGTGGCGACGGGTCGTCGATGGCCACTGGTTGGGCACGGGCGGGCTCGCCGAGGTTGGCGATCGCGAAGCGTGCGGCGTTCCAGAGTTTGTTCGCGAAGTTGCGGCCCGCATCGAACTTCGGGCTCGTGTTCCGGCCGGAAACCGAGTCTTTCGCGACCGGGAGCCGCACATCCTGAGTCTGCGTCGTCATCTGGCAGAGCGTGAAGCGCATGGCGTCCGAGCCGTGACTCGCGATGATGTCGAGCGGATCCACACCATTGCCCAAACTCTTCGACATCTTGCGACCTTCGCCGTCCTGAATCACCGCATGAATAAAAACATTGCGGAACGGGACGGGACCCTTCCCCTTCCCCTCACCCATGAAGTAGCGATTGAACATCACCATCCGCGACACCCACAGCGTGATGATCTCCCGCGCCGTACAGAGCGTGGTGGTGGGGTTGAACGCTTCCAGCAGCCCGGCAAACCCCGGCCCCGCCGCGGCAGGATCGGGCCAACCCATCGTGGACATCGGCCAAAGCGCCGACGAAAACCAAGTGTCGAGGACGTCGGGGTCTTG
>CAZJXA010000052.1:13436-17722 GCA_964549785.1 uncultured Phycisphaeraceae bacterium
CCACACCGGAATCCGATGCCCCCACCACAACTGCCGCGAAATACACCAATCCCGAATGCCGGTATGCCACTGCTCATAAGTCTTGGCGTAGCGAGGCGGGAAAAAGGAAAGCGTGGTCTCCTCTGCTTCCGCTTTCTCCTCTGCACGGGTGTCACCCAAGGCACCTCCACCCAAGCCACTCAACACAGAGGCATTCACACCAGAATCCAAAGCCTCATTCGCACTCTTGGCCAACCGCTCATCCGTCACCCTCACATACCACTGATCACTCAAGTACGGCTCAATCACCGCCTTGCTCCGGTCACTGAACTTGATGCTGTGGCGATAAGGCTTCACCGCCTCCACCAGTCCGCGGCTCTCAAACTCCTTCACCACCGCCTTGCGCCCGTCCGCCATCTTCATGCCCACAAACACGCCCGCCTCACCCACATCGCTCCAGCCGTGCTTGTCACTGATGCGGCCGTCGGGCGACATCATGTTCACCGCGTCAAGCTCGTGCCGTCTCCCGATCTCCGCATCGTTCTGGTCGTGCGCCGGCGTCACCTTCAAAAACCCCGTCGCAAACTTCGCCTTGGGGTCGTTCTTTTCTTGCTCGCTCGTCGCCATCGCTTCCGGCAGCACCACATACGAATCCTCGATGATCGGAATAACGCGGCCCACCAACGGCAGCACCACCTTCAAGCCCACCAAAGACTTCGCACGCGGGTCTTTCGGGCTCATCGCCACCGCCGTGTCACCCAAATACGTCTCCGGCCGCGTCGTCGCAACCGTCACGTGCTCGATCACCGTGCCATCCGCGAGTGTGGCCGGCGCAGTCAGCGGGTATCTCAGATAATAAAACGCCGCATCCACCTCTTCGTCATAACACTCATCATCCGCCACCGCCGTCTGCAGCGCAGGGTCCCAGTTCACCAGCCGCTTGCCGCGATAAATCAGCCCATCCTTGAACAGGATAAAGAACGCTTCGCACACCGCCTTGGCGCACACCTCATCCATCGTGAAGCGCTGCCGCTCCCAATCGCACGAGCAACCCATCGCCTTCAGTTGCCCGGTGATCACCGCCTCATATTCATCCTTGAACGCCTGAATCTTCGCGACAAAGTCCTCGCGCGAAAACTGGCTCCGACGCATCTTCTCATCTTTCATCACGCGCTTCTCAACCACCGCCTGCGTGGCGATGCCCGCGTGGTCCGTCCCCGGCATCCACAGCGTCTCAAACCCCCGCATCCGGTGCGTCCTCGCCAAAATGTCCTGCAACGTACTGTTGAGCGCGTGCCCCAGGTGCAGCCGATCGGTCACATTCGGTGGCGGCATCACGATCGAATAGGGCTTCGCGTCGCCCCGCAGCACCCGGGCCGGGTCCGCGTGAAAGGCCCCTGACGCCACCCAGCGTTCCCATATCCGACCCTCGTGCTCCGCGGGCCGATACTGTTTCGGCAGTTCGGAAACCGATCCGGCCGACAATGAAGGACCGCTCGTTCCCGCGGCCGCCGGTATGGAATCGTTTGAAGACATGCGGGCCGACTGTAGGGAACGTTGATCCTGATCCCGCGTCCCCGCACCCCCGTTCGTCGCCCGGTTTCAGGAGCCTTTTCGCCCCATGCCGAACCCCCAAGCCCATTCCACTCCCCGCCGCCGCGGTCCCGCTCTGGCGGCTCTTGTGGGCGGCCTCACCGCATCTACCGTCGCGGTTGTCCTTTGGACTGGCCGCACCAAACCCCCCGATCTCGCGGCACAATCATCCAACACCGCCCCCAAACCCAACGACCCCGCCAAAGCCGCCGAAGTCCTCGCCGCTGTG
Organism: uncultured Phycisphaeraceae bacterium; assembly: GCA_964549785.1. Taxonomy (GTDB): domain Bacteria; phylum Planctomycetota; class Phycisphaerae; order Phycisphaerales; family UBA1924; genus JBEIUO01. The sequence continues at coordinate 15,238 of CAZJXA010000052.1, forward strand.
GAAAAGTTCCGCGCCCAAGGCGAAGTCAAGAAGGCCGAAACCATCCTTCGCGCGGCCGCCACTGACTATCCGGAGGATCAGTCCTTCCCCCTCGCCCTCGCCGAACTGCTCGTCGCCGACCGCCGGCTGAGCGACGCCTACGCGTCCTACGAAAAGGCCCTCTCGATCGGCCCCGCCGACGCCCTGCTCGAGTTCGCGGCCGGCACCGTCGCCAACATGATCGGCCGCACCGACCGCGCGATCGAGCACTATTCCGCTGCCCAAGCGGCGGACAAGGCCGATCCTCGTTTCCCTCTGTATCTCGCGATGGTGCAGGCCAAAAAAGGCCAGATCGTCGAAGCCAAGGCCAATCTTCTGATCGCGGGGAAACTCAACCCCGACGATGCCACTGTCTGGGGAACGCTCGCCGACCTCTCGCTCCGTGAAAATGCTATTCCGCTCGCCCTTCAGCACATCGCCAAGGCCCGGGACCTCGAGCCCGAGGCCACCGTGTGGCGTGTCATCGAAGCCCGGGCGTTCAAGCGTGGTAACAAGCCCGAGCAGGCCCTCGGGGTGCTCATCGGGCTCTCCCCGATGCAACGCCTCGAGGACGGCGTGCTTTCGACGATGGGCGAGTGCTATGGGCTTCTGGGCCGCCCCGAGGACGCGACCAAGATCTATCGGGAAGCCGTTGACCTGCAGCCGCTTGATGGAGCACTCACGCTCGAGTACGCCCGCTGGCTCGAGCGTTCCGGGCAACTGCAAGAGGCCCTCAGCATGGCCAAGCGGTCGGTCACCCTTCTGGCCCCCGGGGCAGCGGAAGTTGTAACGCGGCTTGAAGGGAAATGAATCTGCTCCAGTTCCTTCTCATTCTCTCCGTCGCTTGCATCCACCTGCACAATCAGGTGGGCCGCGCTGCGCTCACCACCAGCAGTCCCCCCGCGCAGACATCGCTGCGCGTCCTCACCCTCTTCGCGGCACTCGCGGCGCTCCTCTGGCTTTCCCAGGTCGTCTGTGCCCGTTTCATGGATCGAGGCCGCCGAAACGCTTGGGGGAGTGCCCATTTCGCCCTCTCCGCAAGCCGTGTTCTGGGCCTCGCTCTCCTCTACTGGACGACCTTCTTTCTCGGCTGGGCCGACGCCGTGCGAGCCTTCCTGGGCGACCCCATCCTCGTCGACGAAGTCGTCGCCTGTCTGCCTTTCTGGCTGCTCGTCGCCTTCGGATGGTGGGCCCACGAACCCGTCGAGCGCCGCATCCGCGAGGCCGCCCTGACCCGCGAGATCGACCAGGGCGTCGCGCTGAGACCGATCGAGTCGCGGCTCGCCTACACCTGGTCAAACGTCCGCCAGCAGGCTCTCGTCTGGCTCGTCCCCGTGCTCGCTCTCGCGACGTGGTCGGAGGCCGTTGACCACGCCGCCGCGAACGTCGGGCTTGACACCGGATCGGCCTCCATCGAAACCTTTCGGCTTGTCGGGTCGCTGGCCGTGTTCGTCCTTGCCCCGGTCGCCATCCGCCGTGCCTGGAAAACCGTCGAACTCGGACCCGGCGAACTCCGGGACCGCATCACCGCCGTCTCCCGCTTCCACAACGTCCGGGCGGCCGGCCCCTACGTCTGGTCCACGCCCGGCGACGGGATCAACGCCGCTGTCGTGGGGTTCCTCCACCCATTCCGATACCTGCTCATCTCCCGCTCGATGCTTGAAACCTTCTCCGAGGGCTCGCTCATCGCCGTCGTCGCTCACGAAGTCGCCCATCTCAAGCTCCGCCACATGATGTGGCTGGGCCTCGCGGTCCTTGCCACCGTCGGCCTGAGCGGCTGGGGGCTTACCGCCCTCGACTACACCGTTCCAGTCCTCCGTCCGTGGCTCAACGAGGCTACCGCCGCCGCCGCGACCCTGGTCGCCGTCGTCGTCGTGTTCGGTTTTGTCAGCCGCCGCTTCGAATGGCAGGCTGATGCGTTCGCCGTTCGCCACGTGGCGAAAACCTCGACCGATGGTCCCGCGATCAGCAGCGCCGCCTGGGGGGCCCTCACCGGGGCCCTGGCGCAAGTCGCAGCTTCCGACAATATGAGCATGCGCCGATGGGGTTGGCGGCACGGCTCGCTGGCCGACCGCTGCCGTCGGGTGCGGTTATTAAACGGCCGCGACGTTGATTCTCGCTTCCCGATCGACGTTCATGCCGCGATTATCAAGCTGGTCACGGTCGTCGTGATCCTCGGGTCCTATCTCCCTTTAATTTGGCTGTCGCTGTCGGAGCATTCCTGATCCATGTCCCTCAACTCCCTTGAACAGCGCGTCTGCTCCGTCCTCACCGCCCGCCACGACGCCATGATCGCCGACCTCCGCGAGGCCGTCGAAATCCCTACCAAGTCGGGCTACAACCCGGGCCTCGATACCTACCGGACCCTGATGCAGGCCCGCCTCGAACATCTGGGCGGCACTTCCCGGCTCATCCCCGGCGATCCCCGCCCCCCTTGGATCGACCCCGACGATCGCGGCACCCAACC
>CAZJXA010000053.1:0-17647 GCA_964549785.1 uncultured Phycisphaeraceae bacterium
CAACTACGTCCAGATCGGCGGCAGCAATTCGACACCGACGCTCAACGGCCGGGTTCGCATCATCGTGACCAGCCCGACGACCTTCACCGTTCCTGCCGCCGTTTCGGGCGCGGGATCCACGGGCAGCGCGACCCGTCGCAACACCAACAACCAGACCGCCGTGGTCAAGGCGGTCTACACGGTTGGCGGCGTCGATCAGCCGACGGTCGAGGTTCTGCGCTGGGACTCTGATTCGGGCCGCACGGCCAGCGGCGAGCAGATCTTCATCGCCCCCAGCCCCTTCTTCCACAACGACAACACGAATGAGAGCGTCACGGTGCCCGTGTCTTCGCTTCTCATTCCATCCGGCGCTACGGCGGCCAAGTTCGAGTTCTCGCTCATCAACGCCCGCAACGACTGGTGGTGGGCCTTCGATAACCTCGCGCTCTCGGTCAACGGCTCCGAGATCTTCTCTGAAGACTTCGAGGACGTCGCCGACCTTCAGGGTCCGCCGTCGGAACTGCCCCCGGTCGCTCAGTGCGCCTACTTCTCGGAAGTGGCCGCCCAGGGTGGCAACCTGACGGTCGACAACAGCGGCCTCACCAACTGCGCCCAAGGCGACGACTTCTACGGCTTCAATGCGTGGCTCGTCGAGGCTTGGGCGCGCGTCACCGGCGGCGAGCGGTACGGGTTCCTGGCCCCGACTGCCTTCGTGTCGGACTTTGCGGCCCGTGGCTGCAACGGGACTGCGATCCTCGCGACCCCCACCTACAGCATCGGGGCGATCAATCCGGGCTCGCTCTCGTTGACCTTCCGCTCCAGCTGGGGCTCCGAGGCTCTGCACAACTCGCGTGTCGAGGTATCCTTCGACGGCGGCGCGTGGGAGACGGCTCTGAACTGGACCACCGCGAACAAGAGCACGACACCCGACGAGGTCGTGACGCTGGATCTTGGAAATCCTCCGAATTCCCAGACCGTCGCGATTCGTTTCGTGGATCGTGAATCGGGCTGGTGGGCGGTCACCGAGTTGGGTGTTTCAGGCGTTGTGGGCAGCCCGTGCGTGGGCGACTATGACGGCGACAACGACACGGACAGCGACGACGTTGTTCTGTTCTTTGGCGACTTCGACAGCGGCGAGGCCGATGTCGACGGTGACGCCGACACGGACAGCGATGACATCGTGACGTTCTTCAACGGCTGGGACGCCGGCTGCTGAGGTCGAGTTTTGGGTAGTGACAACTTGACAGAACACCCGCCGCGGAGGAAACTCCGCGGCGGGTTTTTCCCGGGGATGCACTTTCTGGATCACACGAGCCACGCACCGGACCACGGCGGCCGCAAACGCGGTATCGAAGCTTTCCGCTGCGCGGGGCGGATCGGGCGGTTGACCACGTGCTGGGGGTGCCGGGCGGCCTGGTTGGGGGCGGTGTTGAGTTGGAGCGCGGGCACCGCCGTCGCGCATCCCAAGCCGGGGGCCCACGCCGATGTGCGGATCTCGATCGAGGCGGATGCGGTCGAGGTGCATGTGGTGATGAACCTGCTGTTCGCGGACCAGATCGTGAACGTGACGCGGGAAGCGCGGGATCGGATCGGCGATGCGCAGATCCCGGCGATGTCGGCGGCGATGACGGAGTACTTTGGGGGCGGTCGGGCGGGAGAGATGACCGCGCTGGTGGATCGAGCCAACCAGGTGCGCATCGACGGGATCGAGACCGCGCCGGTGATCGGGTCGCTCCGCATCCTCATACCGGAGGCGGAGCGCCGGCCGGGATTTGTCCAGAACCCCGCGTTGCTGTTGCCGCAGATTCACGCGGTCGTGACGTACCCGTGCAAATCGCCCCCGCAGCGGGTCTCGCTTGTTTGGGGGAGTTATCCGCGGGACTTTATCGCCCAAGACCGAGATCTTGCTCCCATTTCCGACGTTGAGTGCGTGCTGACGTCGGGGACGAATCTGGACCTCATCACGTTCCGCAAGTCGGAGCCCGAGTTTGTGTGGCACGCCCCGACGGCGGCGGCGGCCCCCGTGCAGGCCGAGCCGCCTCGCGTGCCTCGCGGGGCGGCCACGGTGTATCCGCTCACGCTCTTCATCATCGTATTGTGGGTAGGGTGGTTGGCGGTCAAGGGACGACGTCTCAGCGCTTCGCGAGCCGGGGCATGGACGGCGGGCTTCGGGGTTTTGGCCGCCGCGGCGGCCCCGGCGTGGTCGGTGCCGTGGGAAGCCATTTCGCCCCCGCCGCCAGTGAAGGAAGGCGAGGCCGTCTCGGTTTTTGCTCCACTCCATGCGAACGTGTATCGAGCCTTTGACTACACGCGTGAATCCGACGTCTTCGACGCTTTGGCACGGAGCGTCGACGGGGCCATGCTGGACCGGATTTACAACGATGTCTACCGCGGTCTGATTCTGCGCGAAGAAGGCGGAGCCCTCAGCCGAGTCAAGCAGGTGACGCCGCTCGCGACCGCCCTGCTTCCCACGACTGCCGGCGGGAAGCCGGGGCGACAGTTCCGAGTCCGAACGAGTTGGCGGGTAGAGGGCGTGGTCTATCACTGGGGACATTCGCACACCAGGATCAACGAGTACGAAGCGGAGTACGTCGTGGCGGACCGCCCTGAAGGGTGGCGCATTGTGGATGCGGTGCCGCTCAGCCAGCGGCGGATCGAGACCGAGGCCCAGGCGGGGAGCGAGGCCACGGTCGGCGACGGCAGTGGCCGCCCAGTATCCGAGAGTCCGTTGGAGAATTCCGCAGCCCCGGCGTGGCGCCCCAACCGATGACCGGCCGCATGCTCGAGATCCGCGACTTGCGTTTTCGCCACGGCGTTGCCGGTGGTTTTGACTCCTTTACCCTCGATATTCCGGCCCTGAGCCTCGACGCCGGCGAGTTCGTCGGGTGCATCGGGTCCAGCGGGTCGGGCAAGACCACGCTACTGCACCTTATTGCCGGCGTGCTCACGCCGGACGATGGATCGATTCGCATCGAGGGAAAGGAGATCGTCGGCCTGAGCGACCGCGAACGACGGCGGATCCGACTCACGGGCATCGGGATGGTTTTTCAGGAGTTCGAGCTCCTTGAGTATGTAAGTGCCGCCGAGAACATCGGCCTCGCACATCACTTGGGCGCGGGGACGACTCCGCACGAGCTGCAGACCCGGGCCCGCGAACTGGTGGATGCCGCGGGCATCGGGGCCGTCGTGGGCCGCAAGCCCGCCGCGCTTTCACAGGGTGAGCGTCAGCGCGTGGCCCTGTGCCGGGCCTTGGCGACCAGCCCGCCGCTGGTATTGAGCGATGAACCCACGGGAAATCTGGACCCGGTATCGGCCGAGCGGATGTTGGGTATTCTTGAGGGCGAGGCGAGAGACCGGGGGGCCGCGGTGCTGGTCGTCACGCACAATCACACGTGCCTCGATCGGTTTGACCGTGTCCTGGACATGGCGACTCTCACGAGGCGCGGGGTTCCGTCGTGAAAGGGCCCGTCTTCCTCGCCGCATCGCACTCGCTGCACCACCGATCACGCTCGATCGTTCTGGTGGCGTGCGTCTTTGTCGCCGCGGCACTGCCGGTGGCGTCGCGTGTGCTGGCGGCGGACCTGCGGTCGGGCTTGACGGCGCGGGCCCGCGCCACCCCGCTGGTGGCGGGGGCGAAGGGCAGTCGGTTTGATCTTGTGATGAGCAGTCTCTATTTTCGGGACGCCGATATCGGCACGCTCTCGATGGCGGATTGGAAGGGCTTTGCATCCGACGGGCTCGCGGTAGCGATCCCGCTCAACAGCCGCTTTCGCGTTCGGGGGCTGCCGCTGGTGGCGACGTCCACCGACTATTTCGAGTTGCGGGGTCTGCGGGCGGCGCGAGGCGGCCTGCCGGTCATGATCGGCGAAGCGGCCTTGGGGGCCAACGCGGCGGCCAAACTGGGCGTGAGCGTCGGGGAGAACGTCCACTCAGATCAACCCGAGTTGTACGACATTTCCAAGCCCGCCTCTCTGCGGATGCGCATTGTGGGCGTGTTGGCGGAGAACGGCTCTGCGGATGACGACGCTGTCTTCACCGATATTTCCACCGCGTGGATTCTTGAGGGACTGGGCCACGGGCACTCGGGCGCTTCGAGCGTTCCGGACAGACTGATTCTCGATCGGAGCGGTGCCGGCGTGGTCGTGAGCGAGGAGTTGGTGGATTTCAGCGAGATCACTGCCGAGAACCGCGCCGCCTATCACCGGCACGCGGCCGCGGACTCACTGCCTTTGACGGCGGTGATCTTGGTGCCGGGTTCGGAGAAGGGCGGCGCGATTTTGAAGGCACGGGCGAACGCCGGGTCGGAATCGCAGGTGGTGGTGCCGGAGATGGCGGTGGGCGAGATGCTGGGGTATGTGGCGCGGATGCAGCAGGTGCTCGATGCGCTGGCGGGCGTGATCGTGGCGTTCACGGTCGTGCTGATCGGGCTGGTGACGGCGCTCTCGGTGCGGGTGCGGCAGCGGGAGTTGGAAACCCTTTCGCGCATCGGGGCATCGCGCGGTACCGTCGCGCTGATCTTCGGGTACGAGATCGTGCTGGTTCTTGTGATAGGCGTGGGCTTGGCGGGCTTGGCGGGGCTGATTTTGAGAAAGTACACGCCCGATCTGACGGGGATGCTGTGAACGTGGGCATGACGACGGAAGAGAGCGGAGCGAGCGCGGCGAGAAACGATATTGAGATTTGCACCGTTTGTAACAGGAGAGTGCATTGATGTTGCGGATGCTGGTTCTGATGCTGTGCTTGGTCGTCCCGCTCGGGTGCAAGGAACACGCTGGGCTCCCGGCGGCGGGTGCCGATGCAACGCCTCCCGAAGTCGTGACGACGTTCTACCCGACCCGGTACTTCGCCCAGCGCATTTCGGGCGGGCTGGTGAGGGTCGATTGCGCGGTGCCACCGGATGCGGATCCCATCTTCTGGCAACCCGATCGGGCCGGGATAGAGCGAATGCAGCGGGCGGGCCTGATCGTTGTCAATGGGGCCGGATACGAGCAGTGGCTCGCGACCGCCGCGCTACCTCTGAGCCGCCTCTGCGACACCGCCGCGAACTTCGAGGGCGAGTTCATTTCGTACGAGGCCGTGCATCACAGCCATGGGGCCGGCGGGGAACACTCGCACGAGGGGGTCGACGGACACACTTGGATGGATCCGGTGAACGCCGCCAGACAGGCCGAAGCGATCTCGATCGCGATGGCGAGGCGCTGGCCACAACACGAAAAGGCCTTCCGCGACAACCACCTGTCGCTCGGGGCCGATCTCGCGGCGTTGGCGGCCCGATTTGAGGCGCTCCGTATCGGCACCGATGCCGCGCGGATCGTCGCCACCCATCCCGCGTTCAACTATCCGGCGAAGCGTTACGGATGGCCACTCAAGAACGTGGACCTGCCGCCCCACGAACCGCCAACCCCCGCGGCCGTGGAGTCGTTGCGGGCCCGCATCGCGAGTTACGGTCCGGCGAACGTCGTGCTCCTCTTTGAGAGTGAGCCGATCCCCGAAGTGCGGGCCTCCGTCTTGGGCGCGGGCGCAGGGCCACGCGGCGGGGTTCAGGTGGTGGTCTTTGAGCCCGCCGAGGTGATCAGCCCGGCCCGCGAGGCCGCCGGCGAAAACTATCTGACCATCATGCACGCCAACATCGACCGACTGGCCGCGGCGTTGGGCATGGATATCGCTCGGCCAACGGCCGAGCAACAACCCCTCGAGGGACAGAAATGACCACCACGAACGGCCACGTTATGACGTTTTCCCGCCCTAACCCCGGAGTTTCAGCACATGTTTGATCGACCACTCCTCACGCGCGTGATGTGTGCCGCATGGCTCACCCTCTCGGGCGCGGCGATCGCCCAGCAGGTCCCTTCGCCCGCGACCCCGACGCAACCGGCCGCGGTGGTGCCGGAGGCCGAGAAGAAGAAGGAAAAGATCATCGACCCCGACATGCTTCTGCATGTCGGCGTTGGGGCCGGCAAGGTTCGGGGTGGCTCGTTTATGGACGACACGGGCCGGGTTTCCGGGACCATCGTGGGCAACCCCATCAAGACATCGCTGGGGCCGGGCGAGGGGTACCGATTCAACGGCACCACCGATTGGTTGGTGTGCGCCCCAAACCAGGCGGAAAGCGGAGCAGGGCTGCCGAGACGTGAGTTCACGGTATCGGCATGGGTGAGCCTGCACGAGACGCAGGAATACGGCAGCATCATCGGGGCGATTCAGGACAACGGAGACGCCGAGGCGGGCTGGATGCTGGGGTACACCCACGACGCCTTTTACTTTGCGCTCGCGAGTGCAGGGGCCGACGACGGAAACGGGGCCATGACCTACCTCAAGGGCACGGGCGCCATCGAGCGGGACCGGTGGTATCACGTTGTCGGCACGTACGACGGATCGTCGATGAAGCTCTTCGTGAATGGTGAGATGCAGAACCAGAGCCGGGAGCAATCCGGCGACGTGTTGAGGGCCACGAACGCACCCTACACCATCGGGTGCTATCTCGACGACAACGAGATGTACCCCATGAACGGCACGCTGCTGGAAGTCCGGGTGCTGGGGCGGGCGATCTTGCCGCAGCAAGTGACGGAGGAGTTTGTGCCCGGCGTACGGCTCACGAGTTTTCAGCCGGAGATGGAGGCCGAGCAACGCTTCGTCGTGAAGCCGTACCTGCAGTTCGCCACGATGGATGCGATGACCTTCATGTTCGAGACCTCGCGGCCGGCCACGGGATTCGTGGAGTTCGGGGAGAGTCTCCCCTACACGAGCATCTCGCCGCCGGGTTCGGAGGGGACATTGCACGAGATACGAATCGCGGGGCTCAAGCCGGAGAACGCGTATTTCTACCGCGTCAAGGCCGTCGCTGCGGACGGCGGCGAGATCGTGAGTGACGACCTGACGTTCCGGACGGCGGTGCTGCCCGACAACCCGTACGCGTTCACGGTGATCGGCGACACGCAGAAGAACATGCCGGTGATCGCGACCCTGCAGGCGTTCGCGTTCACGCTGCGTCCCAATTTCCAGATCCATTTGGGGGACGTCGTGGACAACGGGCCGGACAAGGATGAGTGGGTGAAGGAACTCCTGCCGGCGTCCTGGCCGTTGATGAGCCGGGCGTGCATGTACCCGGCGATCGGGAACCACGAGGAGAACCACTCGAATTATTACAACTATTTTGCGTTGCCGTCGCCCGAATGCTGGTACACCTACACCTACGGCAACGCGCAGTTCTTTTCGCTCGATACCAACAAGCCGGTGGAGCCGGGGAGCGAGCAGTACATCTGGCTCGACAAGGAATTGTCGGCCTCGAAGGCGACGTGGAAGTTCGTGTACCACCATCACCCCGTCTACTCCTCCGACGAGAACGACTTCGGGGACACCTACAAGGAGCCTTCCACGTTCGGCGACGCCCGTCACCGGGTTCTCGCTCCGCTGCTCGAAAAGCACGGTGTGGACATCGACTTCGCGGGGCATGTCCACTGCTATGAACGCTCGTGGCCGTTGTTCCAGGACAAGGTTGACGAGGCCAAGGGTGTGCGGTACATCACGTCGGGGGGCGGCGGCGGCGGGCTGGAGTCCGCCGGCCCGTCGCGTTCGTGGTTCGCCCAGCGGGTGTATCGCGGGCACCATATCTGTTCGGTCGCGGTGCACGGCAAGACGCTGATCCTGCAGGCGTTTGACCTCGAGGGTCGGTTGATCGACCACATGGAGATCCGCAAGCCATGATCCGGGGGTGGATCGCGCGGGCTCCGGCACCGGTCTTCGTGATGTTCACGATGGCCGCCGCGTTCTGCACGTATTTCTGCATGTACGCGTTCCGGAAGCCGTTCACGGCGGCGACCTACAGCGGGCTCACGTTTTTCGGGACCGAGGTGACGGCCAAGACGGCGTTCGTGATCGCCCAACTGATCGGCTACACGCTCTCCAAGTATGTGGGCGTGAAATTGGTTTCGGAGATGACCCGCGGGCGACGGGCGGCGACGCTGGTGGCACTCATCGTGGTCGCGCAGGCCACGCTGGTGCTCTTTGCGGTGCTTCCGGGCGACCTCAAGGTCTTCGCGATGTTCGCGAACGGGCTGCCGCTGGGGATGGTGTGGGGTTTGGTCGTGTGGTACCTGGAGGGTCGGCGGGCGTCAGAACTTCTGCTCGCCGGGCTCTCGTGTTCGTTCATCGTCAGCAGCGGGGTCGTGAAGGATGTCGGCAAGTCGCTGATGGACACCCACGGCGTTGGGCAGTGGTGGATGCCGGCGGCGACGGGAGCGATTTTTCTGATGCCGTTTCTGGCGTCGGTGTGGCTTCTCAACCAGGTTCCGGAACCGACGACCGAGGACGTCGCGGCCCGCATCAAGCGGACCCCGATGAACGCGGGCGACCGTTGGGCCTTCGTTCGCCGCTTCGCCCCCGGCCTCGTGATGCTATTCGTCACGTACTTCGTGCTGACCGCCTATCGCGATTATCGGGACACGTACGGCTTGGAGGTGCTCCAAGAACTCGGCTTCGAGAAGACGCCCGCGATCTTCTCGAAAACCGAGGTCCCGATCGCGTTCGGGGTGATGGGCGCTTTGGCGGTACTCAACCTGGTGAAGAACAACCGGCACGGCTTGCTCGGCGCTCTGGGCGTGATGGGCCTGGGCGCGGCGGCCCTGGGGGGGGCAACGCTCGCCTTCGACGCGGGGCACATCTCGGGCGTGGTCTGGATGATCCTGATCGGTCTGGGCGCTTACCTCTGCTACGTCCCGTACGGCTCGGTGCTTTTCGACCGATTGATCGCGTCCACCGGGTTCGCGGGCACCGCCGTCTTCGCGATTTACCTCGCGGATGCGCTGGGGTACACCGGGTCGGTTGCGCTGCAACTGTTCAAGGACCTTGGCGCCGCCGACGTTTCACGACTCTGGTTCCTCAGGATGATGAGTTATGCGATGTCGGTGCTCGGCGTCGTTCTGCTGGCCGGTTCGGCGGTGTACTTTGCGCGGGTGTCGCGGCGGAATGTCACCACGGGTTCGAGGGGTGTATCCGCGGATGAACGGAGCGTGGTCGCATGACGGAGCGGTTTGATGTCGCCATCGTGGGGGCAGGGATTGTCGGGCTTTCGCAGGCGCGGGAGGCGGTACGGCGCGGTTTGCGCGTGGTGGTGATCGAGCGCCACTCGCGGGCCCAAGGGGCGTCGATCCGGAACTTCGGCATGATCTGGCCGATCGGTCAGCCTGCCGGGGTGCTGCATCGGGTGGGGTTGCGGAGCAGGGATATCTGGCTCGACGTCTGCCGGGAGGCCGGATTGTGGCACGAGCACTCGGGGAGCCTGCACCTTGTGACGCGGACGGACGAACTCGCGGTTCTTCGCGAGTTCGCAGAACGGGCTCCGGCGATGGGGTATGAGGTAGATCTGTGGGATACCGAAGCCGTCACGAGGCGCAGCCCGATCGCCAGGCCCGACGCCGTGATCGGAGGCCTGTTCAGCGGGGCCGAGATGTGCGTCGACTCGCCGCGTGCCATGGCGGGGATTGCGGCATGGCTCTCCGACACTTGCGGGGTGGAGTTCCGATGGTCGGAGCCGGTGATCCGGATCGCGCCGCCGGCTGTTCACACCGCTCGATCGGTGGTGGAGGCGGACCGGATTATCGTGTGCTCGGGCTCGGACTTTGAGCAGTTGTACCCGGAGTCGTTCGCGGGCCGGGGGATCACGCGGTGCAAACTCCAGATGCTGGCGGCGGAACCTCCGCCGCGCGGAGCCCGGATCGGCCCGATGATCGCGAGCGGGCTGAGCCTGCGGCATTACGCGAACTTCGCCCAGTGCCCGAGCCTGCCGGCGCTGCGGGACCGGATCGCGCGGGAACAGCCGGAATTGGACCGATTCGGGGTGCACGTGATGGCCTCCCAGCACTCCGGCGGAGAGATCATCTTGGGCGACAGCCACGTTTACGACGACGAGATGACCCCCTTCGACAGCGGGACGATCGAGGAACTGATGTTGGAGGAACTGCGGCGGATTGTTGAGTTGCCTTCGTGGCGGATCACCCGGCGTTGGAACGGGACGTACGCGAAATGGCCGGGGCGTGCGGTGCTGTGCCTCGACCCGGAGCCCGGCGTGCGGATCGTGAACGCGGCGGGCGGAACGGGGATGACGATGTCGTTTGGAATCGCGGAACGAATGTGGGAGAACTGGAATGACTTTGACCTGTGATGGGCAGGAACGGCACGGGATACGGGCGGCGGTGCTGGACTGGGCGGGCACCACCGTGGACTTCGGCTCGTGCGCTCCGGCGGCGACGTTCGTCGAAGCGTTTCGAAGGCACGGCGTGGCGGTGACGCACGCGCAGGCACGGGGCCCGATGGGGATGGCCAAGCGAGCCCATATCGCCGCGATCGCGGATGAGCCGACGGTTGCGGCGGGTTGGGCCGCAGCGCAGGGGCGCGGCTTCGCGGAGCCGGACATTGATGCGATCTATGAGACCTTTCTGCCGTTGCAAGAAGCCTGCATCGACGACTTCAGCGGGGTGATCCCAGGGGCTGTGGCGACGCTCGCTTGGCTGCGGGCGAGTGGCATCCGGGTCGGCAGCAGCACGGGCTACACGACGGCCATCATGGAGCGGGTCATGCGTTCGGCCGCGGAACAGGGATTTGAGGTCGAGGCGATGCTCTGCAGCAGCGACTTTGCGCAGGGGCGGCCGGCGCCGTGGATGATCTTCGAGAACATGCGGCGACTGGACGTGTTTCCGCCGAGCGCGGTCGTGACGGTGGACGACACCGTTGTCGGGATCGAGGCGGCCCGCAACGCGGGGACCTGGGCTGTCGGGATATCGGCGACGGGCAATCTTGTTGGGCTGGGACAGGCGGACTTTGAGAACCTCCCCGATCGCGAACGCGGGGAGCGGGTTTCGACGGCCAAGCGGAGACTACTCGAGGCGGGCGCACATCTGGTGATTGAGTCGATCGCGGGGCTGCCCGGGGCGATTCAGGAGATCGAGTCGGGGAGGGTGGCGATGGAGGGTTGATTGATCGCGGAGCGGATCGCGGCTTCGATGATGTCCACGGATGAGGCGAGTTCGTGTTCCGCGACCGTGAGCGGCGGCGTGAGGGTGAGCACCCGTCCATCGGAAACCTTGAAGTTGAGCCCGCGTTCGAGGCACTCATAGAGCACGCGGTCGGCGAGTCGGGCGGTTGCCGCCGTGGTCGCGGCGGAGAGTTCGACGCCGACCATGAGGCCGAGGCCGCGGACGGTGCGGAGCACGCCCGTGGGCCGCAACCGTGCGGTCAACTGTTCGCGGTAGCGGGCCCCGAGTTGATCGGAGCGCTGGACCAGGTCTTCATCGCGGATGACGTCGAGCGTGGCCAGCGCAGCGGCCGCGGCGACCGGGCTTTTCTCGTGGGTGTAGTGCCCGAGCGAGGTTTGGCTCGCCAAATTGAGTTCGGGCCGTGCCAACATCGCGGCGATCGGCATGACCCCGCCGCCCAGGCCCTTACCGATGACCAGGATGTCGGGCTCGATGTCGAAGTGTTCGTAACTGAACATACGACCGGTGCGGCCCAGGCAGGTAGGAATCTCGTCGAGGATCAGGAGGGCGCCGTGCGCACTGCAGGCGGCCCGGATTTTCTGGATGTATTCCCGCGGCGGGACGTCGATCGTGGTGCAGCGGACGGGTTCGAGAATCACTGCCGCGATGTCGCCCTCTCGTTCCAGGACGTCCACGGCCTCGTCGGCGCAGGCCAGCGTGCATGACCCTCTGCACCCCAGTTTGCAGTCGGATGGGGCGCAGGGCTGCACATGCTCGCAGCCGGGGAGAAGTGGACCGATGCCGCGCCGGAAGACGGCCTCACCGCCGATTGAGATGGTGTCGAGGCCGGCGCCGTGGAACGAGCCCCACATCGAGAGAAACTTGAAGCGACCGGTGGCGATGCGGGCGAGTTTGAGCGCCATGCCCATAGCGAGCGAACCGCCCGGCGCGAGCAGGACATTGCTGAGTTTTCCGTGGGTCAGCCCGGCCAGCCGCTCGGCGAGGAGGATGGCTGGCTCGTTGGTATACCGGCGTGGGCAGAAGGGGAGTGTGTCGAGTTGCCGCTTGATGGCCTCGATGACTCGTGGATGTCCGTGACCGACCTGGTGGACACTGTTCCCGTGAAAATCGAGCAACTCGCGGCCTTGCACATCAGTGAGGATGGTGCCGCGGGCGCTGGCAAGCGCGTTGAGGCAGGGCGTGGAGAGCGATTGATGCAGGTACGCGGCCTCGTCGCGTTCCAACAGCCGTGCCGCGGCGGTGTCGATGTTCCGTTCGCGGAAACGCCTTCGCGAGGGGGAGAGGTTTACGTCGCCCTCGGAAATGTCGGCGTGGATCGACGCGGGCTGCGACGGGCTGGGTGGCATGCGAAGGCTCCGTTTCGTTGCGGAACCGTATCAGCGGGCGGAAGGAGGAAGGCGCAGCTCGCGGGGCTCTACGGGGAGCAGCTATGGGATTTCGGCGACGCCTTGCTATTAGAAAGTTCCGCCCCGGATATTCGGCCAAGAGCGCTGGGCTTGAGTGCGATGCGATCAGTCTGAAACGCGATGACCCCCGAATCGCAACCTCTCGTTTTCACGAAGTTTGCGGCTTTGGGGGTCATTGAAAGCGGAGAGGGGGGGATTCGAACCCCCGGTACAGATTAAAATCCGTACAACGGTTTAGCAAACCGTCGCCTTCAGCCGCTCGGCCACCTCTCCGGTGAAGGACGGTAAGGATAGCCGGGTGGGGCGGGAGCGTCCGGGGTTCGGGCATCTCCATTCTGGCCGACATTGTCGGTTGCCGACGTTCCCTCACGCCGGGCCTCATAAACTTGTTGACCGATGCCGACCACTCCGCTTTCAGATGCTTCCGCGATGCCGATCCCGCCGAAAACAGACCGAGCTGTCGAGCCGGGCGCGACTCCGTTCACGATCGCGGGCCGAACGTTCGACAGCCGGCTGTTCGTCGGGACCGGGAAGTACAAGTCGGCCGAACTGATGCGGGGTGCGCTGGCCGCGAGCGGCGCGGAGGTGATCACGGTGGCCGTTCGGCGCGAACGGCTGTTCAATGAGTCCGGCCAGAGTCTGCTCGATCAATTCGATGCGGCCCGGTACACAATTTTACCGAACACCGCAGGGTGCTTCAGCGCGGCGGACGCGATCCGCGTTTCGCTGCTGGGGCGTGACCTGCTGGAGCAACTGAACAATCCCGGCGCCTCGTGGGTGAAGCTGGAGGTTTTGGGAGATAAAAAAACGCTCCTGCCGGACCCGGCTGGGACGGTCGAGGCCACGCGGGAACTCGTGGCCCAGGGGTTTCAGGTTCTGGCGTACACCAGCGACGACCCCATCGCGGCGGTGCGGATCAAGGAAGCGGGCGCGGCGGCGGTGATGCCGGCGGGCAGCCCGATCGGCAGCGGTCAGGGGATTCTGAACCGGAACAATATTGTGCTTTGCTTGGAACTGCTTAAGCAGGACGATCCTTCGTTTCCGGTGATTGTGGACGCCGGAGTGGGCTCGGCCAGCGACGTTGCGATCGCGATGGAACTGGGAGCGGACGGGGTGCTGCTCAATACCGCGATCGCGCACGCGGCGGATCCGGTGATGATGGCGCACGCCATGCGGCACGCCCTTGTCGCGGGTCGGCAGTCGTATCTGGCGGGCCGGATTCCGAAGAAGTTGTACGCGAGCGCGAGCAGCCCTTGGGAAGGTGTGGTTTCGTACATCCCGGGCGAGTGACGCTGTCACCCAATGATTTCGCGCAGCATCGTGGCAGGAGCGGCGGGCGAGAGCCAGATCATCATCAACGCGGCCTTGGCCGACCACTCACGGATCGAGTGTCGATCACCGAACATCTTGAACGCCCTCACCCTGCATTCCTCACCCCGCTCCGCGTGAGCGATGTAGACGAGGCCAACAGGCTTGGGGGCCCGGTCCCCCACCGCGGGCACTGCCCCGCCGGGTCCGGCGATCCCGGTGATGGCGAGGCAGTGATCGCACCCGAGCCGTTCCAACCCGCCTACAGCCATCGCCCTGGCCACTGCGGGCGAAACCGCCCCGGGACCGCCTTCGGCAAGCAGCGCAGGATCGACACCGGCGAGTCGGGTCTTCATTTCGTTGGAATATGTCAGCAACCCACCCACGAAGACCTTCGACGACCCCGCAACGTCCGTGATCATCGCCCCCAGGCGTCCACCCGTGCAACTCTCGACCACGCCCAACGACTGACCGTTCGCCGCGAGTCGCTGGACCACCGCCTTTGCCACCGAAGGGTCTGATTCGGAAAACGCAAAGGGGCTGACGGATTCCCGCACGCGCTCGGTCACTCTCTTGACCGCGGCTATCGCTTCCGCTTCGGTCGCCTCGCCCTCGAATCTGACGCGGCAACTCACCACGCCTCCGCTCGCGGTTGTGCCCACCAGCGGGTTCGCCCCACGATCCATGAGGGTCCCGAGCCGCATGGCGATCTCCGATTCGCCGATGCCGAAGCAATGGACTGTGGCCGTCTTGACCACCAAACCTTTGACGGGGCGGAGCCTGGGGACCACCGCCGCCTCAAACATGGGGAACATTTCTCCGGGCGGGCCGGGCAAGCAGAAGGCGTCCGCCCCGCCGGGCAGCGTCGCGAACAACCCCGGCGCGGTGCCGTGCAAGTTCTGGATGGACGTGGCGCGGGCGGGCCGGAGCGCCTGGACGCGGTTGATGTCGGGCATTTCGCGCCCGCGACTGCCGAACCACGCCTCCACCTGCGCAAGAGCGATGTGATCTTCGACAAGCGCTTCGTTGCAAGCTCGAGCGAGGGCCGCGCGAGTGAGGTCATCGGCGGTGGGGCCCAGGCCGCCGGAAACGATCACGAGATCCGCCGCGCCGGCCAGACGCGACAGGGTCGCGGCCTGAACGTCGACGTCATCGGGAATAGTCACATGCTCGATGGTGACAACGCCGGCCTCGAGCAAGCGTTCGGCCAGCCACTTGGAGTTGGTGTTCAGCGTCTGGCCGAGGGTCAGTTCGTCGCCGATCGACAAGATCGCTGCCCGGCGGTGGTGGCGTGTCATGGAGGGTGAAAGCGTAGAGAGTTTGGGGCGTCGAGGGTCGGGGACAAAAAAGAACGGACCCCGGGGTGTGTCGCCCGGGCCCCGCCAAGGGTGTTCACCAACGATCAAAGGACTCAGACGGTTTGGCGGCGACGGCGACCCGCGACCACGAGGCCCATGCCGAGCAGGGCGGCCGAGGCCGGGGTGGGAATGCGGCTGCCCATGACTTCCACCATGTCGTAGCGAACCGTGCCGGACACACCGTACGTGCCGGTGGGGCTCGCGGCCACGTAGTTGGCATTGCCGTTACCGGTCGCGACGCTCTCAAACACCGGAGCGAAGCGGAGAGTGAGCGAGGCGGCGTTGTCGGCCGCGGCGGGAAGGGTGAAGACGTTGTTATTCACCCAGTTGTCGCCGAGAACCCCGGTGAAGAAGCCGGCGTTCTGGAAGCCCGAGCCGGCGTTGAAGAGCACTTGGACATAACGGGACGAGGTGTTGCTGTTGCGAAGATCAAACTCGATCGAGATCCCTTGGAAACCCGTGGTGGAAACAACGACTTCGACGCCGCGGCTGGCGGAGCCGGTGCCCTGAGCGGCGTAGGTCGTGGTCTGGTAGCCGGAGTCGTCCGTGAGAACGGGATCGGACGACCCGTTATTGGATGCCCCTGACGCGAACAGATTCGTTGCTCCGCCGAAGGCGTTAATCGTGCCGGTGCCGATCACGGGCAACAGGTTTCCCGAGGTCACCGACGAATCGGCGGGAATGCTGTTAAAATTCCACTGGGTGATAATGTCGGCCGAAGCCGCACCGGAGGCCACCACGAGGGCCAGAACTGAAAGAACCTTGGTCATGTCTATCTCCTTGTTCGCCTTCCGGCGAAACTAAACCAAAAACAGGCGCGAACAAAGCGCCCTGATATCTTGTGAATCGGTGCAACCGGAGGCGATCCGGATACCGATTTCTCTCGGGGAGAGCGTAGAGAGAAGAACCGAAAAGCCAACCGTAATTGCGCTAAGGTTGTGTGAGACTTTCTCGGTTCTGGGACGTCGGGCGAGTGGAATCGCCCCCTGATTTGCCACTGCGGGATTCTTCGAGGCCGGCGAAAACAGACTGTTGGCCCGCCCCAGCCTTCCCTTGAAGTCGCGGTGCGTAGGCGCACAATCGGGCGCGAATCCCGGGCGAGGCTCGGGCTATAGTTCCGCTCGATCGGGGCGCGTAGCTCAGTTGGCTAGAGCGCGGCTGTCACATAGCCGAGGTCACAGGTTCGAGCCCTGTTGCGCCCATTGCCCCATATTTCAAGGGATCGGACCCAGTTTCAAACCCCAGTAAGACGGGGTGTTTTTATGTCGCTTCGGGATTTGCCGGGGTTTGCCGGGGTTTGCTCGGGCGCGCTTCGGTTCCGCACGTTCGAAATGTGAGGCCCTCGGCTGGGGAGAGTGCCACCACGTAGGGAGGGGAAGCGCTCCACCGAATCGTTTTCGAAAGACGCCGAAAGGGTCTGGCGGGTGCATGTGAAACCGGCGGCACCACATAAGGCAACAACACCGGGTCACAAGAGCATTTTCGCCTGCGGAACGCACCCAACCGATGCAGGCGCGTGTGCACGATCGCGGGAGGGCGCTGCGGCCGCGCCTGCGTTTGGAAAGACACGACTCGGAATCGCTACCAGCTTCCGCAGCTGTAAAGGTGGGGGTCGGCAGCAAGACGTCGCGGCTCGAAATTTCTGGAGGGAAGGACTGACTGCAAAGGGCGTCTCCGGCGCAGAAGCGGGCGTCGCTCCCCACGAGGGCCGGAACCGACTCGGGAAGGCCGCGCATTCCCTCGATCAACGTAAACGATGAGCCTGCTGCCGGAGGTCGGGCGAACACGAGCCTTTGCCCCGCGCTGGGTCGGTATTACAAATCCGGCCGGGACAGGCCCAAGTAGATCATGTCGAAAGCCGATGAACACGCAAGCCGCGGTGCATCTCGTGCTCCGGCCCACCCTGTTGCCGCGGCCGCGCCGCGAGAAGGACCAAGACGGATGAGCATGGATGTCCGCCATATCAACGCGTTTCTGGAAGCCACCCAGGCGGTGTTCAGCTCCATGGTGAAGTTGCCCGTCACGTTCGAGAAGCCCGAGTTGGGCACGAGAAAAGAGCCGTACGACGTCTCGGGGGTCATCGGCCTCTCGGGTGATGTCGTCGGCTCGGTTATTGTTGGGTTCACCAAGATGAGCGCCGTGCAGATCGCCTCGTCGTTCGCCGGGAGCCGGCTGGAGGTCGGCACCGCCGACTTCGCGGACGCCATCGGCGAACTGGCCAACATGATCGCCGGCGGGGCCAAGGCCAAATTCGAGGGACAGGCGGTGAGCATCGGTTGCCCGTCGGTGATCATCGCGCCGAGCCACCAGATCTCTTCACCCAGCAGCGCCACGAGCATCTGCATCCACTGTAATACCGCGGCCGGTCGCTTCACCATCGATGTGGCCATCCAGTCCAGCATGAAAGCCCGGGCCTCTTTGGCGGCCACGGCCGCCATCGGCACCGAGTCCGCGGTCCCCGCCTAACTCGTACTCCCCCCGCCAATCCTCCACCGACCGCTGAAGGACTCACCACCATGCGCGTTTTCGTCGTAGACGACTCCAAGACCATGCGAAACATCGTGAAGGGTGTTCTGGGAACCATCGGCGCCACCGCCATCGAAGA
>CAZJXA010000054.1:0-17605 GCA_964549785.1 uncultured Phycisphaeraceae bacterium
TCTTCAAGGTCACCCGCGAACGCGTCCGCCAGGTCGAGGCCAAGGCCATCCGCAAACTCCAGCACCCCGTCCGGGCCAGAAAACTCCAGGGTTTTGTCGACGGGAGCGTCTACAAGGAAGTCCGCAGCGAACATCAATCAGAGTCTGCTCCGACCCCTTCCTGATCGAGCCCAATGCCCGATCCTGCGATCCGACGGTTCATCACCGGTGTTCCTTTTCATCATCTACGCCCTCGCCGTTTGGTTCGCCGCCGGAAAATGGAGGCGGCAGTGGCTCGGGCTCTTGATCGTGCTCGGCGGAATCGCCGGTGTCCTCCTCGTCGGTTACTTACACATCCGGATCAACGACTGGACCAAAGGGGGAATCTACCTCCCGGTCCTGCAGAGCATCTTGTATCCATTCGGTGCGCTGGTCGGCTTCGTGGGATTCTTCATTGTCATCCTCCCCCGGCACGTTCCTATAACCGACTGCCGTGCCTGTGGATACGATCTTCGTGGACAGGAACTCGCCCCGATTGTCTGTCCCGAATGCGGTCAGTCCTCGGTTCACACCCCCATCGGGCGACCGCCGCCACTCCCTCCACCCACGCCCATCGACCCTGCGGTCGCGGCCGAGGCACGGGCCCGCGCCCGGCGCGAACTCGCAGGCTGGCGCAACCGCGCCCGCAGGTATTGAGTCCGCTGGCGGGGTTGTCGCGACGACCCTGCCCACCTAGCATGAAGACCCATTTTTCAGTTCCCTTTGTTCGGAGTCCGATCGGATGTATGCGATTATCGAAGAATCAGGCAGTCAGCGCAAGGTTGAGCAGGGCGACGAGATTCTCGTTGACCTTCTAGACGACGGTGAGGCGACCGCGGGGTCGTCGATCACGTTCGATAAGGTGCTCGTGGTCGGGACGATCGGCGGCACCGCGAAGGTCGGGGCGCCATATGTGGCGGGCGCGACCGTCACCGGCGAAATCATCGAACCCCTCGTGATGGGCGATAAACTGTACATCCACAAGTTCCGCGAAAAGAAGGCGTGGCAGCGCAAGACGGGCCACCGCCAGCGGTACACCAAAGTTAAGGTCACCGCGATCGCCGGCTAAGCGTCGGTGCCACGACTGAAACTTGGATCCACGAACCCCGCTCTCAACCGGCGGGGTTTTTATTTCGTCCGAGCGGTCAGCACGCTCTCGATCACTGAGGCAATCAGTGGCACGCGATGGTCCCACAATTGCGACGATTCGATCTTCGCCCGCCCCGCTTCGCCCAGCCCGCGCATCCGCGCTTCGTCCGCGAGTAACCGGTCGGCGGCCGCGCGGAAACCTTCCGCGTCGTCGGTGGCCCGTGTGAATTCCACTGGAATTTCTCCGCCGAGTGCGCGGCGAAGCCCCGGCCGGTCATCGGTGATGGTGGCGCAGCCGGCCGCCATCCCTAACAACACACGCTCGCTGTGCGTCAACACAAACTGCGTCGGGTTCCACGCTGCGCACACGTTCGCCCTTTGCAGGTGGCCCGGCAACTCCGCGTACGAGACATGGTCGCCGTACACCACGCTCCCCCTGCACAACGGCTCCCATTCCCGCGACCCCAAGACCAGAGTGCGGAGCCCCTGCATCGATGTTGCGACCGCCGTGCGTCGTGCGCGGTTCACGCGGGCGGTCACATATGCCCACACATCCCGCAGCAGCGTCCAGTGGTCGCTGGAGGTGAGGCCGGAAGGTGAACACGCGTCGAACGCCGCGGTGAACGGCATCGTCGGTCGCGCGACCAGCATCTCTGCGGCCGCATCGGCGTGCGTCCGGATCGCCGCCGGAATCCGAGAGCGTGCCGCCGTGATCGCGCTGTTTGACGAAATCGAGCCGGCCAGCACGACGTCAAACTCGCGCTTCTCAACATCGGGTTTCGCCAGCAGCAGGGCATGCGGTCCGACCGCGTGCGGAAGGGTCGCTGCGCGGATGCCGGGCCACCGCAGCGGGATGAGGTGCAGATCGTCGAGTGATGGAAGGAGCAAGCGATAGGACGGGTTACGGACGAGCGCATCGAGCACCCGCGGTTCCAACGCGAAGGGGTGGTCCACGAAGATGTGGAGCACCACGCCTCCCGGAATGTCGGGTTGCGTCCACGTCTCAAAGACCGCCATGTCGGCGGGAAAGTTGAAGAACAGATACACGCGCGGCTCGCCCGGTGCACAGCCCCGGTCCGGGTTGATCTCCGCACCCGCGCGTCCAAGCGCATCGCCGATCTCGCGGGCCATCTGGCCCAGCAGTCCGTAGCTGGATAGATACTCCATCGGAACAAAGACGGCAAGCGGCATCCCGAAAAGCCTTTCGAAAGGGGCCCCGATCACACCGCCGGCACACCGCCCCGCCCCTGCACGTGCATCGTTCCGTCGAGCGCCGCGAGCAGTTCCGCGCCGGTAAACGGTTTGGCGATAAAACGCAAACTCGGGTCCGCCGCCAGAATCGAATCTGCGTCCGGCGCGAATCCGCTTGAAAGGACTACTTGAACGTCGGGCTTTATTTGCCGGAGCGCCCGAGTCGTCTCAACCCCGTTCATCCCCGGCATGGTGAGGTCGACAAGAGCGGCAACGATCGAATCGCCGTGCTGCCTCATCAGGGCGATCGCCGCATCGCCGCTGTCGGCCGAATGCACCGTCCATCCGCCCGCTTCCAGCAGGCGCGTCGTGATGCGCCGCACCATCGGCTCGTCGTCCACGACCAGTGCTGCGCCAGCCCGCATCCGCAATCGGAAACTCGGGCGCGTCAGCACCGGTTCCGCCACTCCCCCCTTGCGATCCGAGCGGACGAGCGGGAATAGCGCCGTGATCGATGTCCCCTCACCCGGAGAGGTCCGTACCAGCATCCCGGCCCCGTGCGCCTTCACGATCCCCATCACCACGCCCAGCCCGAGGCCCCGACCCGGAAACTTGGTCGAGAAAAACGGATCGAACATCTTCGCCCGAACATCCGGCGTCATCCCCGCGCCGTTGTCGGCGATCTCGATGGACGCATAGTCGCCCTGCGCCAGCGGCGACCCTTGCAGGAGCGACGTCTCTGCCGCACCCAAGGTCCGCAACGAGCACACCACGCTCAATTCACCCCCGGTTTCCGGCAGCGAATCGGACGCGTTCCCGATCAGGTTCACGAGGTACTGCTCAATCTGCGTCCGATCCGCGAACACCGGAAGCGGCGTGTCTCCCAGCGAGACCGCCAGGTTTCCGCTCCTTCGCAACGTCGCCCGCATCAGGGGGTTCGCGTCGCCCACAAGATCGCGGAGATCAACCACGGTCGGCCGTACCTCGCGTTTGCCCGCGTACGCCAGCAATTGCCGCGTCAGATGAGTGCCGTAGGTCGCGGCGGTCACGATGTCGGCCAGCAGGGGAGCGGCCGGCGAATCCGCTGGCGTGTGCCCCGAGGCGAGGTCGGCGTTTCCCAGGACACCCATCAACAGGTTGTTGAAGTCGTGCGCGATTCCGCCGGCCAGCACGCCCAGGCTCTCCAGCTTCTGCGCGTGCCGGAGTTGCTCAGCCAATCGCTGTTCGTTTTCTTCCGCCATCCGCTTTTGCGTGACGTCACGCACCACGATGAGCGCCCCGCCCCTCCCCACGACTACCACGCGGCACTCCCGCACATCCCGCTCGCCGCGCACGTTGACCGATGCCACATCCGCGAATTCAGGCCCTCCGAACGCCTGCACACGATCCAGCAATCCTTGGGTTGCCTCCGCGAGCGGCCCGGGGAACACCTGCCGTATCGAACGACCGATGGTCCCCTCCTTCGCCAAACCCGCGAGTGCCAGCGCCGGCGGGTTGCACTCGACCACGCGCGAGGCGCCATCCGTCAGAATAATCGCGTCGGGAATCAGCGACAGGATCTCCCGGTGTCGCAACTCGCTCGCACGCAGAGCCCGCTCCGCAGCGCCCCGATTCTCATCGTCACGGTGGGCCTCGAGAATGGTCGCGCAGGTCGAGACCAACGGCCCGATCGCCGACCCGATCGCCGTCGAATACCCACCATTTCGATTTCCTAAACCCACGACCCCGACGATCTCGTCGCCATGGAAGAGTGGAAGTCCCAGGAATGATCGGAGCGACGCGGACCCGTCGCCGCGGGGGTCGGTTCCGGGCTCGTTCGATATCACTTCACTCCGGGTTTCCAGCACACAGCCGCAGAGCGAATCCATATTCCGGCAGACCAACTCACCCGAGATCTCCCTCTCGAACGGGAAGCATCGGCCGCCGCCCGTCGTGCCGTCCCGGGCCTGGTCGGTGATCGCGAGTCCGCGGAGAACAATCGCTCCCGCTTCATCAACCACCGTTTCGGCGATAAACCCGCACTCGCTCCGGGTCGATCCCAGCAGCATTTCGAGTGTGTCCC
This sequence comes from uncultured Phycisphaeraceae bacterium, assembly GCA_964549785.1. Lineage (GTDB taxonomy): Bacteria > Planctomycetota > Phycisphaerae > Phycisphaerales > UBA1924 > JBEIUO01. The sequence goes on from CAZJXA010000054.1 coordinate 4,361, forward strand.
CGCAGTTCGCCCCCAGGTCGCGGCTGCGGATGCAGCCGATATGCACTTGCCGGATGGATTCCAGCATCCGCGCGCTCGCATCCGCATCGACCGCCGGCCTCATCTGCGTCACGTCGAGCATCAGCCCGTGCCAAAGCACCCCGTCGGGTTCGGTCGTCGGCGTCGCAATCGAGTGAAACCATCGCGCGGTGCCGTCGGATCGAAGCAGGCGGTATTCAAGGTCGAACGCCTTCTGTGTTTCCCGGGCTTCCTGCATGGCCGCTTCGTACCGCTTGCGATCGTCGGGATGGACCAGCGGCAGGATGGTCTCCGGAAAATCTCCGGTCAACGACAGGCCCGGGTCGGCTTCCAGCAGCGCCCGCAGCTCGGGCGAGGTGTATTTGGCCTCGCGTCGGCCGTCCGAGTACACCTTGTGCGCGTACACAAGTCCCGGAATGTTCTCCAGAATCGAACGCAACTCGGGCTCCGGCTCGGCACGCGGTGACACCGCGTGCGACCTGGCTTGTCCACGTTTCCGTCGGACGCTCCACACTCCGGCGGAAAGGGCTGCAAGCGCGGTCGCCGCGACGGCCGCTTTCTCGACGTTGCCCGCGGCACGCATCGCCCACGCCAAGACGGTCAGGGCGGCGATTAGCGCTGCGAGTAGGGCTGCGATCGGGGCCGTGATCTGCGCGCGGATCCAGGGCGGGAGGCGCGCCCACTGGACGGCCACCGCACGCGGGCGGGCCGCGGACGTGCGGTGATCGGGCTGGTAGCGTTGTGGCGACGTCGCGTTCAGAACGTGTTTCCCACTTCCGGTGTCCCGGCCCCCCTCGTGTCTCGCAACGATCCGAGCCTTTCGACGGCTTGGGATCGCGCCCGACTATACCAGATTCTGACCGCTGCGTTCGCCAACGCCAACTTCTCCCCACACGCTACCATCGACCCCAACGGCGGTCGCCCCGGTATCGGTGCGGCAGCAGAACCGCTTGCAGGATTTTCGGAGGCCTCCATCAATGCCCGCCACCATCACGATGTCGTCCAATGGACTGTCGGTCCCGGATCAACCCACCATTCCGTACATCGAAGGCGACGGCACGGGCCCCGACATCTGGCGCTCTTCCGTCCGCGTCTTTGAGGCCGCCGTAGCCAAGGCCTACAACGGCAAACGAAAGATCCACTGGCATGAAGTCCTGGCCGGTGAAAAAGCCTTCAATGCCACCGGCAACTGGCTCCCCGACGCCACGCTGGACGCCTTCCGAACCTACTTGGTCGGCATCAAGGGCCCGCTGACCACGCCTACCGGTGGCGGCATCCGCAGCCTGAACGTCGCCCTCCGGCAGATCCTAGATCTCTACGTCTGCCTCCGCCCGGTTCGCTGGTTCAAGGGTGTTCCCAGCCCCGTGAAGCGTCCCGAGGATTGCGACGTCGTCATCTTTCGGGAGAACTGCGAGGACATCTACGCCGGCATCGAGTTCAAACAGGGCACACCCGAAGCCGAGAAGTTCCTCTCGCTCCTCAAAGAAGCCTTCCCGAAAGAGGCGGCCAAGATTCGATTCCCGGATTCCAGCGGCTTCGGCATCAAGGCCATCAGCAAGGAAGGAACCGAACGCCTCGTTCGTGCCGCCATCGAGTACGCCGTCCGCGAGAAGCGCAAGAGCCTCACCCTTGTCCACAAGGGCAACATCATGAAGTTCACGGAAGGGGCATTCAAGGACTGGGGGTACGCCCTCGCGCAGCGCGAGTTCCGGGCCGACACCGTCACCGAGCGTGAATCCTGGATTCTGGGAAACAAGGAAGCCAATCAGGACATCACCGGCGAAGCCAACGCCAAGATGATCGAGCCCGGCTTCGACATGATGACCCCCGACCAACGGTCGAAACTGGTTGCCGAGGTCGATACCGCCCTCCGACTCTGGCCCAGCCACGGCGACCGCAAGTGGAAGTCCAAGCTGCTCATCAAAGACTCGATCGCCGACATCACGCTTCAGCAGGTCCTGACCCGCACCAAAGATTTCGACATCGTCGCCACCATGAACCTCAACGGTGACTACCTCTCCGACGCTTTGGCTGCCCAGGTCGGCGGCATCGGCATCGCCCCGGGCGCGAACATCAACTACATGACGGGCCACGCCATCTTTGAAGCAACCCACGGCACCGCGCCCAAATATGCCAACCTCGACCAGGTCAACCCGGGCTCCGTCATCCTCTCCGGCGAAATGATGCTCCGCTACATGGGCTGGACCGAGGCCGCGGACCTCATCATCAAGGGCATGGACGGGGCGATCACCGCGAAGACGGTGACGTACGACTTCCACCGCATGATGGAAGGGGCGACGAAACTCAAGTGCAGCGAGTTCGGCGACGCTGTGATCAAGCACATGGGGTAGGCTCTCCTCGGGCCGGATCCCCAAGTCAGTTTTCGCGTTGTGCGGCAAACAGCCAAGCCGGCTGCCATCGTGCCCGATGCCCAAGGGTGACTTAGGCGAAGTTGACGGTGAGAGTGATGGCCGTGCCGGCCAAGGCCTTTGAGACCGGGCAGGAATCTTTGGCGGTTTCGGCGTGCTTTCGGAAGGCTTCGGCGTCCAAGCCGGGGACTTTGCCGGTGAGTTCGAGTTCGATCTTGGGGATGGCGAAGCCCGGGCCGTCTTTCTCGAGGTGGACCTTGGCGGTGGTGGCGAGCGACTCGGCGGTGAATCCGGCGGCGGCGAGGAGCGCTGAGAGTTGCATGGTGAAGCACCCGGCGTGGGCGGCCGCGATGAGTTCTTCGGGGTTGGTGCCTTTGCCGTCCCCGGTGCGGGCACGGAAGTCGTAGTTGGCATCGAGGGTGCCGCTCTGAACTTTGATGTGGCCTTTACCTTCGGTGAGATTGCCGGACCATTGGGCGTGCGCGGTGCGTGCGGGCATGTGCGGGCTCCTTTGAGGAATGGTGGGGTCGAGACTGGGAATGGTAATCGTGGTCGGAGGCGTTGGGCGCGCGGAAGCAGCCGCAACGTTTTGGTTGCGGGCGACTGAGTTGAGAAGGGGGTTCGCGGCGGCCCGCAAAGGCGGAGCGCAAAGAGGCGGAGGGGCGAGGCGGTCGGCCGCTTACGCCGCTTTTTCCAGCCGCTGGAGCGGCGCCTCCGAGGTGCTGGAGGATGCGGAGCCCGGCCCTGCAATTGCGACGGTGTGGGAGTTGGATGAGGAAGAGTGGTGGGGGGGTTGCGTGCTTGCGCCCGGGGCGTTTTCGGGGGTCGCGGCGGCGGGTTGCGGCGAATTCGTGCTTGCAGCCGGGGCGCTCTCGGAGGTGACCGACGGGCGTTGGGGGGAACCCGTGCTTGCAGCTGGGGCGCTTTGGGAGGTGACCGACGTTGATTGCGGGGAACCCGTGCTTGGGGGCGGTGCGCTTTCGGGGGTAGCCGAGGTGGGTTGCGGGGAACCCGTACTTGGGCCCGAGGCTCGCTCGGAAGTGGCGGTCATTTTGGGCTGCGCGGAACGCGGGTTGGCGGCCGCGGGGTTCTGAGAGGGCTCGGGGATTTGGAGGTTGGGGCGTGAGCGCAGGTTGGTGGTTCGAAGCACGGTTGCGGCGAGGCGGAGGGACTCGGTGGAGCCGGGATCGGAGCGGAGTTTGGCGAGAACGGCCACTTGTGCCGCGCGACGGGTCTCGGCGGTGACGAAGAGTTCGCGGAGCGCAATGGCGTCGGTGAGTTGGGTGGCCAACGGCTGGGACTCGGGCTCGTTGAGGATTTGGAGGAAGCGGAAGAGGGGGATTTGGTGGTGCGAAGCGAGTTCTTCGAGGGTGTGCTCGGTGTAGAGAGAAAAGGTGGCGACGACGGACTCGCGCTGGGTTTGGAAGAGGAAGTACGGTTTCGCGGGAGTTGTCGGGGTGGTGGCGGTCATGCGGGGAAGATACCGGAGAATGGAAACGCTGTAAAGGGGTCTGTTCGGATATTGTTTGGACGGACTGACAGGACGTTGTCAGTGGCGCGACCGATCGTGCGGGTTCGCGAGGGAATTCCGATGTTTCCATGGGCTGCGAGTACATTGTGAGAGCGTGCCCGCAGCCGGATGTGCGCGCGGAGCATGGGGTGTGCGTCGGGTGGTCCAGAAGTGCCTCTATCAAATCGGGGCTCGGGGCGTAGTCCGCCGCCTTTGCGTTGGACGTCGTGCCGAGCCATTTTCCCCTACACTCCGCTTCGTCAATGGCCCTTTCCTCCACCCAAGACTGCTCTCCTGCAGCGAGGTTTCCCAAACTCGCTTCGCTGATCGCCTACCTCGATTCGCTCAACTGCCGCGCAAACCTGCGGATTCTTTCCAAAATGCTTGCGGAACTGGAAGTCGAGCGATGCGACATCGCTCCCTGTTGTGTTTTCGGGACCAAGGGCTACCGGCGCAACACGATCACTGAAAGTCCGTGGTATGAACTCCTGGCCCTCACGTGGCATTCCGGCGACGCGACCCCCATCCACGACCACATGGGCGTGAGTTGTGCCTTCAAGGTGATCGAGGGCACCGGCACCGAGATCCGCTTCGCGCCGACGCCTTCTGGCCTTATCTGCCCCGCTCAGACCAGCCCCATGAGGCCCGGGTACGTGTGTGCTGCCGACGACGCCGACATCCACCAGGTCGCCAATATGCAGGCCCCGGGGACTGACCTCATCACGCTCCATATTTACTCTCCACCCATCAAGAAGATGAACACGTACGACTTTGCGAACCGGGCCGGGACCGATGTGGCCGACCGCTACACCGCCGGGACGTCGCAGATCCCCTGTTGACGGCGCGCGGCCGGGTCCGTGGGTTGCGGCTTGGTTCACGATTTTGGTGGCGCGACTGACACCGTGGTGTCAGTGGCGGGATGCTCGCCCCTGATTCCGTCGCCGGCCGTGGTGTATCTTGTACTGCTGAACGGGACGGCCCCCAAGGCGGACAAGGACGACGATGCCCATCGAACGGATTTTTCTCGGTTGGGATCGCCCCGTGCTCGACACGGCGGCGGAGTATCTCATCACCACATTCACCCGCAATGGCTGGGAGGTGGATCTTTCCAAACTCCTCGTGGTGACACCCGGTGCCCGAGCCGCCCGCAACCTTTTGGGCCGCGTGATCGACGTTTGTGCGCAACGGGGCCTTGCCTGTGGCTCTCCGGTGATGATGTCTCCCGGACAATTGCCGATGCGGGCCGTCGTCGCGCAGGCGTTTCCTCCCGCGAGCGATACCGCGCGCCACCTCGCCTGGCGGACGGTGCTCGCGACCGCCGACCCCGCCGAACTGGCTCCCCTTGTTCCTTTTCGCCCCGCCGCCCTGGGACGCGGCGCGTGGGACCTGCTCGCCGAGACGATTGCATCGCTGCACAATGAACTGTGCGGCGAGATGCTCACCTTCCGGGATATACCGCACCGGGCCGCAAAGTTCGCGGCCTTTACTGAGGACTCACGATGGACCGCCGCTTCGCTCGTTCAGAACCGTTACGTCGAGCTCCTGAAAAAGTGGAGCCTGCACGACCCGGCGTGGTCATCCATGCACGCCCTCCGCGACACCTCTTGCGTCCCGAGCGAACTCGGTCTCGTCCTAGTTGGGGCCGTTGAACTGGGGGCGGCGGCGAGGCGCGTTGCGGAACTCATGCGGGGGACCCATCGGGCATTGATCTTCGCCCCCGAGTCGGCGGCCGATTCGTTCGATTCTTGCGGGTGCATACGCGTCGACCGCCCGCCACTGCCGACCGACCTGCAACCCGGCTGGGTCACGTTCGTTGATTCGACCCTCGGCCAAGCGGATGCGGCGTTCGCGAGCATTGCCCGCGCGTCATCGCAAAGCCCGCTGTCGTCTTCCGACGTTGTGATCGGAGTTCCCGACGAATCGGTCATCCCGTCGCTGGTGCGACGGGCCGACCAGATCGGAGGCGTGCGGGTTCGATCCGCGGCGGGCCAGCCCGCTGCTTCGACCCCTCCCGGCCGCTTTCTTGAAGTGGTGCAACGGCTTGTCGAGGGCCCTTCGCTCGGCGCCATTCTCGATTGGGCCAGGCACGAGTCGGTCAACCGATGGCTCTGTCAATCGGGCAACACCGGCACGGAATGGTGGCTCGCCGCCTTGGACGACCACGCGGCTTCCTCCTTTGACGACGCGCTCCCCGACCACCGCTCCGCCGGTCCGGTACGAAAAGGCCTTGATCGACTGGCGTGTCTGAAAGCCGCTTCGAGCGCGAACGTCGGGGCTGGCCCCGGAGAGCTCGTGGGGCTCGCTGAGGCCGTTCTCGCGGACTTGCGGGCGGTCTTCGGCGACGTCGCCGCTCAGCCGACGGTCCCTGCGGATCGTGTGATCGTCGCGGCGTGTCTTGCGGTTCGCGATGAACTGGCCGAGCTAAGCCGCCTGAGCGAAAATGAGGGAGCCGCCGCCGGGTTTGAGTTCCCGGCAACGATCGCCGAGGTGCTTGCGCACGTCTGCGGTGCCCTCCAGAACCATCCGATCCCCGACGAGCCGTCGGCCGATGCCGTCGAACTGCTCGGCTGGCTGGAAATACCGTTTGATCCCGCGCCGGTTCTGGTGCTTACGGGGATGAACGAAGGCATCGTTCCCTCGCGCTCGATGGCGGACCCGTTCCTCCCGGACGGGCTGCGGAACTTTCTGGGAATCTCGTGCGACGCCCGGCGTGTGTGCCGGGATGCCTACTTGCTGTCGACGGCGACACGCTGTCGACGATCGGTGTCGCTGATCGCGGCTCGGCGCGACGCCGAGGGCGCTCCGCTGTTGCCGTCCCGGCTGCTGATGCGGGGCGAAACCCGCACCGTGGTGGATCGGATGGGTGCGTTCGTGGGAAGCCGCCCTGGCGCTGCAAGACCCAGTCTCAAACTGACGCCCGGTGGCGTCGATGGCTTCTGCCGGCCGCTGGAGCCCGAGGCGGTGTGCGTTCGTTCGATGCGGGTCACCGACTTCGGCAAGTATCTCGCCTCGCCGTACCGATTTTATCTGGAGCGGGTTCTCTTTCTGAAGGAAGCAGGCGAGCCCGCGGACGAACTCGACCCGTTCGCCTTCGGCACCCTGCTGCACGAAACGCTGAAAGAGTTCGGGCGTGGTCCCGCCCGGGATGAAACCCGACAGCCCCGTATCGAAGAGGCGGTCAACGACGCCTTTGATGAGCAGGTCGCGAACCTCGTCGGGCCGCTGTCGTCGGTGCCAGCCGCGGTGGGGGTGCAGGTGGAGTTCGCGCGGGCACGCCTGCGGGAGATGGCAAGAGTTCAGGCGGAGCGCCGCGAAGAGGGGTGGCGCATCGGCTACGCCGAGTGGGAACCCGAAGGCGGTGAACTGGTGTGGGAATCCGCGGGGGGCGCGATCGGCTTGCGGGGCCGAATCGACCGGATCGACGTGCACGAAAGCACCGGTCGGATTGCCATTCTGGATTACAAGACCGGCGACCATGCGGGCGAGCCCGCCGGGGAACACCTCGTGGGCAACCGCTGGAAGGATTTCCAGCTCCCTCTGTACCGCCACCTGGCTTCGATCCTTCCCGAGGTTCGGGAGGCCCTCGAATCCGGGAAGGTTGACCTGGGGTACTTCTCGATCCCGCGTCGAGCGCAGGACGTGGGCGTTTTGATCGCGGAATGGGATCGCGGAATCCTGGCCGACGCCGATCGGGCCGCCGCCAGCGTGGTCGCGGCGGTGCGGGCCGGCGACTTCGCGGCCATCGGTGACGCCGCTGGCGACGACGGGGCGCGGGGCGACGGCGGTTCGCTCGACCGGCTCTGCGGGGTCGGCTTCATGGGCGAGTTCGCGCCGCTGACGGACGACGAGCCGGAGGAATGCGCATGAGTGCTCTCCCGTCACCGTTCACGGTTGTGCTGGCGTCGGCCGGGACCGGCAAGACGTTCCGGCTCACGAATCACTACCTCCGGCTCGTCGTGCGCGGGTATCGGGGCACCCTGGATGGTGCTGCTTTCGATCCGGCGTCGATTCTCGCCACGACGTTCACGCGCAAGGCAGCGGGGGAGATCGTGGAGCGCGTCTTCGCCAGGCTTCTGGCGGGGGCGGTTGATTTCGAGCAACTCCTGACCCTGCGGAAGTTTGTGGACCCCGCGCTGACAGCGGACGAATGCGAACGTCTGATCGCTTTCCTTGCGGAACGGCTGCACCGGATCAACATTTTGACGATCGATGCCCTGCTCGCACGGATGGCTGGCTCGATTGGCATGGAACTGGGCCTGCCGCTGGGTTGGAAGATTGTGGACGAGGCCCGGGATGCGAGCCTCCGCGAAGAGGCGATCGGCACAGCCATCCGAGAGGCCGGACGGGCTCAGGTCGAGACGTTGCTCAGGCTGGTTTATGCGGGCGGTTTTGGGAGGAGCGTGCGGGGCACCATCGCGCGACAGATCAACGCGGGGTTCGATGCCTTCGTGCGGACCGGGCGTCAGAGGGACCTGTGGTGGACCAAGGTGGAGGGGGTGCCCGAGCCGAATGTCTCGGCCATTCGGCTCAGCATCGACCAGATGCGGCTGGCGCCCCAGATGTCCAAGCCTGTCGAAGCGATCATGGAGCGATTCGGGAAACGTGATTGGACCCGTTGCCTGGATGGCAAGGTGGCCGGGGCGGTGCTCGCGGGCGGGGGGGACTTCTACAAAAAAGCAATTGATCCGGCGCTGATCGCGGCCCTGCAACCGGTGGTTCGGTTCGCCGGCGCGCAGTTTCTGGCCGAACTTGCGGGTCGCAACCGGGCGGCTCTGGAACTCATCTGTCGCTTCGACGACGCCTATTCCGAAATCAAGATGCGCACGGGTTCGCTGCGATTTGACGATGTGCCGCGGGGATTGCTTTCGCGGCCCCTGGATGATCTCCTGACGACGCTGTACTTCCGGATGGATTCCAGCGTTCGGCATCTGCTGCTCGATGAGTTTCAGGATACGTCGGTCGATCAGTTCCGTGTGCTGGAGCCCATCATCGACGAGATGGTGGCCCACCGCGAGAGCGAACGAACCGTGCTGGTGGTCGGGGATGAGAAGCAATCTCTGTATGGCTGGCGCGGCGCCAAATCGCGGTTGTTGAGCGGGTTGACGTCGCGTTGGGGAGCGTTCAAGCCGATCCCGCTGGTCAAGAGCCAGCGGTCGAGCCCGGTGGTTCTGGACGCCGTCAACGCTGTGTTCGACAGGGCCTCGCTCTCGACGGTATTCGCGGCGGATGCACCCGCGACCGCCGCCGCGGAGTCGTTCGGAACGTCGTTCCTGGCGCATTCGTCCGCCAAGACTGGCCTCGCCGGTGAAGTGACCCTGGTGCAGGTTCAGGCGCTGCCCGACGTCCCGGGCGAGAGGATGTCGGCCGTCCAACATACCCACGAGGTGGTTGCGGAGGCGGTGCGGCGCGTGGCGGAGATTGTGAACGCCGCGCCGGACGCCAGCGTTGCGATTCTGACGCGCGCCAACCGACCGATCGCGAACATCATCTATCAACTGAGGCAGCTGGGCATCGAAGCCAGCGGCGAGGGCGGCACGCCTGTCACCGATGCTCCCATCGTGGCCGCGGCGATGGCGGGGATTCGGTTGGCCGTTCACCCGGGCGATACCGCGTCGCTCGCCCTGCTCGCGGGCTCTCCGATCGGTCCGGCGCTGGACCTCTCGGCCGGAATGGTCACCCGCTTCGCGGAGCGCCGGGCCGCCGCACACCGGGTTTCGCAAGGGCTGCGGGAGCGAATCGGTCGGGACGGGATTGCCGGGGTACTCCGTTGGTTTCAGAGATTGGGCGCCCCGCACACTGATCCTCGCGGGTTCGAACGCTTCGAGCAGCTGCTCGATCTTGCCGAGCGCTTCGAGGGGCTGGGCGGCACCGACGCCAACGAGTTCGCCGAGACAGTGGAAGGAACGCTTCTGGAGGATGCCTCGCCGGCCCGCGTGCGGGTGATGACGGTTCACAAGGCCAAAGGGCTTGAGTTTGATGCGGTGGTGCTCATCGGGCTCGACCGGAACTGGACGGTGGATCACACGTCGGTATTGACAACGGGCAAGAGCCCGCCGGCGCTGGCGGGGCCGCTTGATCCTGTGACGCTGGTCTCACTGTGCCCCGGCAAAGAGGCTCGGGCGGCGTGCGGCGAACTCGGCGGGCTGCACGACGCGGCGAAGTATGAGGCCGTGTCGGCGGAACTGTGCTGCCTCTACGTCGGCATGACGCGGGCCCGGGCGGCGCTGCACATGGTGATTGGCCCGCTGCCCAAGAGCGGGGAATCGCCGCGGGCCTCCAAGATTGTGTTCTCGGCGCTGGCGGAGGATGAAGATCCGCAGTTTGGCGAGGCCCGACGCGAGGTTTTCAGCATTGCGACTCCGGTTGATTGGAGGGCGCAGTTGAAGCCACGGGCGACTTTGACCGCGTTGGAACCGGTGCCGGCACTGCGGCTGGTTGCAGCGACCAACACCGGGCAACGCGTCGCGCTGCGAGCCCCCTCGTCGATGGAGGGGGGTGCGGGCCGCCGCCTTGCCGAAATCCTCAGGATCGAGCCTCAACGCGGGCGAAAACGCGGCACCGTGTTGCACGCTTTGTTTGAGGGCATCGGCTGGTCGGAGGACGGCCCATTGAATGACGACGATCTGCGATCGCGCATCCGGGGGGTTGAGAAGACCGAAGGGCCGGCAGGGCTTTCTGATGCCGAGTTGAGCGCCGAGTTCCGAAAGGGATGGGGACCGGCCACTCGCGCAGCGCTGTCGCGGACGCGCTATGCGGGAAAGCCGGGAACGTTGGAGTTGCGGCGTGAGTACCCGGTCGCCGCGAAATTGACCGGCGACAACGGTGAAGTGTTGATCGTCCGGGGGGCGGTGGATCGGCTGGTGATCGGCGTTGAGGGTGGGCGGCCGGTGTGGGCGGAGATTCTGGATTTCAAGACCGATGCGGTGGACCCTGGGCGGGCCGACGAGTTTGCTGCGCGTGTGGCTCACTACGTGCCGCAGGTGGAAGCCTACATCCGCACCATCGGCGCGTCGTTATGCCTTGAAGCGAGGAATGTTTCGGCGGCGCTGCTCTTTGTTTCGTCGGATTCGGTGGTGCCGGTCACTCTTGCTGCGGTTCCGCCGGTATTGATGGAGCGTCTGCGGGACGGCTAGCGGAGTTATCTTCAACCACGCGGTCGTCGGTCCACCCGCCGCCCAAGGCCTTGTAGACGGCGACGATGGCGGTCGCGGAATCGAGTTCGGACTGGGCGAGTTGGTCCTGGGCCTCGTAGAGGGTTTTCTGCCCTTCGAGCACGTTCAGGTAGTCGTCGATCTCGGCGGTGAACCGGTCGGTTGCGAGATCGACCGCGCGCTGACTGGCGGCGACCGCCCCAACGAGCGATTGTCGCCGCACCTGCTCCTGATGGAAACGAACGACCGCGTTCTCGACTTCCTCGAGGGCCACGAGGATTGACTTTTCGTAGGCGAGCAGCGACTGCTCCTGACGGGCGCCGGCGACCACGATTTCGTTGCGGATCTGGCTGCGGTCGAAGAGCCGCCATCGCACCGTCGGCCCGAACGACCAGTTGCGGGCGTTCATATCAAACTGGTCGCTGAACTCGCCCGCGGCGAAGCCGAAGCGGCCCGTGAGCGAGAATCGCGGGTAGAGATCGGCGGTTTCGACGCCGATGCGGGCTGTCGCCGCGGCGAGTTGCCGCTCGGCCCGGCGAAGATCGGGGCGGCGGAGAAGCAGGTCGGAGGGCAGACCGAGCGGGATTTCTGCCGGGCCGGTGGGGATGGGCTTGGGCGGGCCGAGGAGCGAGATCAAGTCTGCCGGGTGCTGGCCGACTAGCACGCCCAGCCGGTGGATCGAGGCGCGGATGGAGGTTTGAAGGGCGGGGATGAGCGATTCGCGGATGGCGAGTTGGCTGCGGGATTGGGAGACTTGGAGCTCGGATGAAAGGCCCGCCTGGAACCGCGAATCGATGAGGCCCACGCTTTCACGCTGGGCCCGGATGCTCTCGTTGACGACGAAGAGCCGACGCTGAAAGCCGCGGAGCTCGGTGTAGGTGAGCGCGGTCTCGGCGATCAGGGTGACAAGCACGTCGCGCTGGTTCTCGATGGACGCGGCGAGGTCGCCGTCGGCCGCCTCGATCTCACGCCGCACCCGGCCGAAAACGTCCAGCTCCCACGAGGCGTCGAGTCCGGTCTCAAAGAGCGTGGTATCGCCGCCGCCGTTGTCGAAGGACCCACCGTCGAGTTTGTCGCTCTCGCGGCGCCGCTCGGCGCCCGATCCCAGTTCGACGATCGGATTGAGGGCCGAGCCCGTGGCACCGCGCAAGGCCCGGGCCTCGCGCGTGCGGGCCCGCGCGATGCGGATGTCGAGGTTGCCGGCGATGGATCTCTGCACGAGACTATCGAGGGTGGTGTCGTTCATCAACGTCCACCACGTCGCCAGCGCTTCGGGCGAGGCGGGGGCGTTGGTGGCGGAGGAGGTGGCCGATCCCGGCTTCTCTGAGGGCGCGTTGAATTGGCCGGGGGTACGGATGCCGGGTCGTTGATAGTCGGGCCCGACGGTGCAGCCCGCCAGGGCCATCAGTCCTGCGGCGACGGAGACCGTGATGCGATTGATCGGTCGGGGCGGAAGCATGCAAACTCCAGAGATCGTGATACGCGTGATTTTGGGAAAGGGGAGGCTGATTCGGGGTTACTTGGCGGGAAAGGGAACGATGGGAGCTTCGCGGACGAGAGATTCCGATTTGATGTAAACGTCCATCTGTTGGCCGACAAAGACCGGAAGGGAACCGCCCGGGAACGAGAAGATGACCTGCAAGACACGGGTATCCACGCGCTCGGTGGATTCGCCCGTCAGGCTGCGTTTCGGGATGACGTAGGGCTCGAAGCGGACGAACGTGAGCGGGGTTTTGAGGTCCTTGTTGCCCTTCACGAAGGCGAAGGCCTCGGCACCGGCCTTGACCCGCCACGCTTCGTGTTCATCGACCTCGGCCCGGACGTGCAACGGATCGACCGTGCCGACCAGCATGAGGGACGAAGCGCCGGCCCCGGCCGATGCGAATTCGCCGGCGCGGATGTTGACCTGCAGGACTTTGCCGGAAACCGGAGCGGTGACGGTTCGGCGCTCGATCTCGGTGTCGATCGCCGCGAGTTCGGATTGGGCGAGCAGCACCTGGGCTTGCGCGACTTCGATGTCGACCATCCACGTTCCCGCATCGAGCAGGGCCACGTCGGCCTTCGCCTGTTCGAGCCGGGTGCGGGCGGCCGCGGCGGCGAACCGGCGGACGGAGAGTTCTTCCTGGGTGATGGCCCGCGAGTCGGAGATTTTTTCGCGGAAGGCGAGTTGGCTCTCCGAATCGGCGAGCATCGCTTC
>CAZJXA010000055.1:0-17533 GCA_964549785.1 uncultured Phycisphaeraceae bacterium
CCCGGCGTCGGCGGGGATGTTCGCGCAATGCACCCCGGGAACGGTGGGCCAGGAGTGCACGGTCGGGCCCAGCACGGCGCGGTCACCCGCGCGCTGGTTCGCAAGGATGCTCCGTTTGCTGGTGCGGTAGTGGTCGATGGTCCCGTGCCAATCGACGTGATTGTCCTCGAAGGTCGTGACGACGGCGGTGCCGGGCGACCAGCCCGAGAGCCAATGGAGCATCGCGCTCGAGAGTTCCAGCACGACCCGGGTGTCGGTTGCGATGCGGCCCTGGTCAAGATCGGTAAGCAGACTTCCGCCGATGTTGCCACCCGCCACCGAGTCGATCCCGAGGGCCGCGAAAATGTGGTGGATCAGCGCGGTGGTGGTGCTCTTGCCCACCGAGCCGGTGATGCCGATGACGTTGGCGCGATCCGGGAGAAGCGCGGTGACCAAGCCAATTTCGGTGACGATCGGCACGCCCGCAGCCCGGGCCGCCGACAGAAACGGATTTGCCCACGGCGTCGGCACGGCGGCGTTCGCCACCACCAGATCGGTCTGGGTGAAATCGGACTCTACGTGCCCGCCCAGGGCCAGCCGAACCGTTCCGGAGTCGATCAGCGGACGGATCGCGGCGAGGGAATGGGCCAGCGTGCCGGCGTTATCGAGGTCGGTCACGAGTACACGCGCCCCGCGGCCCGCAAGCCAGCGGATCGCACCGACACCGCCGCCGAAGCGGCCGAGGCCCATGACGGTCACGCGCTTTCCATCAGGATCAATCAACACTCTGAACCCCTCTCACTTGGCGAACCACCTGGATGCCGACCCGCAGCGTCACCGTCGCAAGTTTACATCATCGACACCGGGTCGACATCAATCGCAAGCGAGGCGTCACTCTTGAGGCCGTGAGAACTCCGGAGGTGACGCAGCACACGTTGAAGGGTCGAGGCATCGGGGGCCACGACGACAACTTCGACCCGGAACTGCCCGGCGATGCGGGAGATGGAGCACGGGGCCGGGCCGGAAATCCGTAACAACGGTGCATCCTGGTCCGACCGGAGGAGCGCGGCGACGTCGGTCGCGCGCCCGGTCGCGGCGGTTTCCGAACGATCGCGCGCAATAAGACGGACCATCCGGGCAAACGGCGGCAGCCCGGCGGCGTGGCGGCACGCCAGTTCGTGGGCGGCGAAACCCGAGAAATCGTGGCGGGCCGCGAAGAGGATGGCGGGGTCCAACGGGCGGTGGGTCTGGACGATGACCTTGCCCGGGCGGCCTCCTCGCCCGGCCCTTCCGGCGACCTGAGAGACGAGTTGAAAGGTTCGCTCGGCGGCCCGAAAATCGGGGATGCTGAGGGCCGTGTCGGCGTCGATCACCCCCACGAGGCGGACGCCCGGGAAGTCGAGCCCTTTGGAGAGCATCTGGGTTCCGATGAGAACCCGCGCTTCGCCGGAAGCGAAACTTTCGAGGGTGCGGAAGTAGTCGCCGGGGGTGCGCATCTCGTCGGCATCGACCCTCAGCAACGTGGTGCCATCGACGAGGCCCATGGCGGTGAACTTCCGAATGAGTTCTTCCTGGGCACGTTGAGTGCCGCCGCCGAACGCGTTCAGTTTCTGCCCGCACGCGGGACAGAGGCGGGGCACGAGTTGTTCACTGAGGCAGTGGTGGCATCGCACAAGGGCCCCGACGGGCAGGCGCTTGCCGCGATGCAGCACGAGGTTGGAGTCGCATTGATCGCACCCGAGCACGAACCCGCACCGGGCGCTGGGGCAGGCGATGTATTGGGCGAAGCCGCGGCGGTTGAGGAGCAGCACGCACTGCCCGTCGGAATTGAGCGTGTCTTCGAGGGCCGCTTCGAGCGTCGGCCCCAAAAGATGGATGCGGCCGTCGTCTCCCCGCAGCGAGCGGCGGAGAGCCCCCTCAGCCTTGAGATCGACCACAGTCACCGCCGGGAGCGAGGCTCCGCCGACCCGTTCCGGAAGTTCCCACAATCGGTAGCGGGGTGGATTGCGGATCGCGTGATGCCACGACTCGAGCGAGGGTGTGGCCGAGCCCAGCACGACGGGCACGTCTTGCAGTTGAGCCCGCTTGATCGCCACGTCGCGGGCGTTGATTCGCGGCACGCTCTCCTGCTTGTACGACGAATCGTGCTCTTCATCGACGATCACCAGCCCCAGCGATTCGACCGGGGCGAAGACCGCGGAGCGCGGCCCCAGAACGACCACCGACCGGGTGTCTGCGGCGGTTCGCCAAGCCTGATTGCGTTGCGTCGCGGAAAGCCCGGAGTGCATCACAACCACTCTGTCGGCGCCGAGCCGTGAGGCGAATCGGGCGTGCGTCTGCGGGGTCAGAATGATCTCGGGGACGAGCACGATGGAAGATTGTCCGCGGGCAGCCGCCTGCTGGATCAGCCGGATGTAGACTTCGGTTTTGCCCGACCCGGTCACCCCGCGCAGGAGGTGGACGCAGAAGGTGCCGAGCGTCGAACCGATGCCCAAGATGGCCGCAGCTTGGGCGTTACTCAGTTCATGCGAGGTGTTGTCGGAAAGCAGAGTGGGTGCAACGGGTTCAACGGAAACGAGCTCGCGCCGGGTTTCGAGCATGAGAAGCCCGTGGGTTGCCAATTCGCGAAAAGGAGCGGGTGAGCGGGCCAGGCCGGATTCGATCAGCGTGCGGAGGGGGGCGGGCCAATCGCGATCCTTTGATTCGGCGATCGTCGCCCACAACCGCCGCGCGGCCGGTTTGAGTGTCAAGGGGGGTACACCGTTGGTCTCGATTAGCTCCATCGCGCATTCGGTGAGGGCGATCCACTCGACGGCACGCTCGCCGGTGCGTTTCTTGACCGCCGCGGGCATCATGGCGGTGAGGGCCATTCCCAGTGGGCAGGCGTAGTAGCGTGCGATCCACTTCCCCAATTCCACCAGAGTCGGCGAGAGCGATGCGCCGGTGCGACGGGTCAGCGGACGGACGACCGACCGTTTCAGACCTTCCGGTGGCTCGACTCCATCGACGGCAATCACGACGCCCGCGGTTGATTTCCGCGAGCGGCCCAGTGGCACTTCCACTCGCTCACCGAGCCCGGGCACGTCGCCAGCTGCGCACCAGTATGAAAACCCATCGGCACCCGTGCCGCCACGGGCGTCCACGCCCCGTTCGACCGCGACCCGCACGAATACGGCATCGCGGGGCGCGAAGGCAGGGTCGGGAGCGTCGTCAAACAGTGTGTCGCCGGGCATCCGTTACCTACACTCCACCTTTGATGCCCAACCGTACGACTGACATTGTGGCCACCCTGGCAGCTCCGCGAAACCCGCCCCCCCCCGCGCGGCTGGTTCTTGCCAACGGCGCGGTGTTTTCGGGGTCGGCGTTCGGCGCGGTGGGTCGGGGGATTGTGTCGATCGCCGAGGTGGTGTTCAACACGGCGGTATCGGGGTATCAGGAATCACTGACAGACCCCTCGTACACCGGTCAGATCCTGGTTCAGACGTTCCCGCTGATCGGCAATACCGGGGTGAACGATGAGGACGTCGAGAGCCGCAAGGTGCAGGTTTCCGGCTTGGTGCTGCGGGAACTCACACGTCTGCATTCCAACTACCGGGCGTCCCAATCGTTGGGGGACTATCTGGCCGGGGCCGGCGTTCTGGGGATCCAAGGGGTTGACACGCGGGCCTTGACGCGAATCCTTCGGAGCGGCGGGAGCACGACGGGTGTCCTGACGGATCGCACGGACCTCTCGGATGCGGCCCTGCTCGCGACTGCTCGGGCCGCCCCTTCAATGGCCGGGCAGAACCTCGTGCCCGCCGTGGGGTGCAACAGCCCGCAAACGTGGAGCGAAACACTGGGTGATTGGAAGCCGGCGGCGGTGGATGGCGGCACGCGGGCCCGTTACCGGGTTCTCACGCTCGATTGCGGGGCAAAGGCCAACATTCTGAGGAACTTGGCCGAACGCGGCTGTGAGTTGCTGGTGGTGCCGCACGACACCTCGGCAGCGACGATCATCGAGAAATTCGAGCGCGGTGAGATTGACGGTGTGTTCATTTCGAACGGCCCGGGCGATCCGGCGGCGGTGGAGGTCACGATCCGAACGCTGCGTGAAATCATTTCGCGCACGGCGGACCCTATTCCAGCCTTCGGGATTTGCCTGGGGCACCAGTTGTTGGCGCTCGCGGCCGGGGCCAAGACGTATAAGTTGCGATTTGGACATCGCGGGCTCAATCATCCGATTCTCGATTCTCGGACGGGACGGGTGGAGATCACGAGCCAGAATCACGGGTTTGCGGTTGATACGGCCTCGCTGGTGGCGGCGGGGGGCGAGCCGACGCACACGCACCTTAATGATGGAACCTTGGCGGGCTTCAGAATGAAGAATGCCCCGGTTTTTTCGGTGCAGTATCACCCGGAGGCGTCGCCCGGTCCTCACGATTCCGGGTACTTGTTCGATGAGTTTGTGGCGGCGATGGCGAACCGGGTTGTGGCGGGAGAGAGGCCGGTGCGGGCCGAGGCGAGCCCCGGGTAATGCGCGATGAACCGCCCGCGATAAGCGTTTTCGGACGTAAGATCCGCAGTGAATCCGCAGAAATGAAGACATTTCAGCGGGAATTGCCGCCATAATCCTCATATTTTGCTTGTGTCCTTTCGGGAATTCGGGTATTCTGAGAGTGTCTGGAAAGTGTTTTCAGGATTTGAGCAGCGGGAGAGAGTCGGGCGACGTACGGGAATTCGAAGGGTCCGGAGTTCGCGTGGAATTTTAAGAACCGCGCCATCCGGACTGCGAATCTTGTAAGATCGGGTGTTCTTCCCGATCGTGACGCCCGAAAGAAACTTGTCGTTCCATCTGCTCCCATTGGGAGGCGTCGACCCATAGGGTCGTCGCTCTCTTGAATGTGTATTTGGGGATGTTGGGGTCCGAGGCCGTCATGTGCTGTGTGTGTCGCCGGGATCGTTTAACCGGCGGGTGCTTTCAGGTCGGGAATCTTTCATGATCCCGGCACGTTTTCAAAAAAGGGGTATTCGTATGAAGAAGTTTGGTCTTATTCTCGCCTGCGTCGCCGGCTCCACCGTGAGCAGCGTCGCCTTCGCCGATCCGGACACGACGAACCTCCCGCCGGTTCGGGCTCTCACTCTTGAGAACATCACCGGTGGCGATTACGTCCGCGGCACCTTCGGCAATCGCGTCGATCTGCCGGTCTATTCGATCGGTGTCGCCGTCGAAACCGGTGGCGGTTTTGCTGGCCCCGGCGACGGCGGTGCCACCGCGTATGACGATGTCACCTTCGGCGGCCCCGGCGCCACCGGCGACGTCCTCATCAACGGTCTGGCGTTCGGCGTTTGGTACCCCATAAATGCCCCCGGCGCGTTGTTCATGCGTGTTCAGTTCTGGGAAACCCACAACAACGCGGCTCCGGCGACGTCTCCCCCCTTCTCCGGCGCCTCGATCGACTACGACCTGAACATCGGCGGCGGCTGGGGCGGCCCCGGCATCCCCGCCGCGGGTGGCTTTTTCGCTGATCCTGTGACCTTCGGCGGCCCGGGCGATGAAGTGACCCTCACGAACGCCTTCATCGGTGTCGACCGCACGGTGGGCGTCAAGATGGACCTCTTCGTCGATGGGGCGTTTACGACCCGGGCCGTTGGGCACGGTCTCATTCGTCGCGCCAATCACGGCATCGTGCCGTTCCCCTCGCACATCGTCGGTGACTCTGACTTCTTCGGCTGGTTCGGCACCGCCGGCGCCACCGACGGCGTGATCCTCAACTCCGCCGCCGCTCCGGCCAATCGTTCCGGCAGCGCCGCCGGCGAGCGCGGCACGTTCCTCAAGTTGCAGGGCACGGGTTACAACCCGCCGGCCCCGGCGATGGACTACAACCTCGGCTGCATCGCCGACGGCACGACCACGACGGCCGTGAACACCAACCTGGCCGGTCCTCAGCCCGGCGTGGCTTGGGCCAGCATCTGCCTCGCGGGCGATGCCTTCGACACCGCCGGCATCACCGGCGAAGGTCAGTTCTTTGACGTCTGGGCCGAAGGCACGAGCAACGTGACCCTCGGTATCTTTGATTCGGTCAGCGGCGAACTCATCGAAGTTGACACCGGCGACGGCCCGGACAGCAACGGTCAGTTCTCCTTCGGCATCGGTCGCCGCGCTGCCCTCGGCAACAGCCTCGTCCAGCGTGATGGTCGCGACTTCTTTGGCGGCCCTGGGCTCGCCAACGGAACCTATTTCGTCGCGATCGCGCCGGAAGGTTCCACGTTCTCGGCTGGTTGGAGCGTGACCCCGGCCGTCGGCGGCGGTTTGGCCACCCTCAAGACCGAAACCAACGTCAACGGCGCAACCTTGGCCACCTCGGTCGCCCCGATCGTTGATCTTGACCTCGACGCCAACGGCACGATTCTCAGCCCGGGCGTTCAGTTGCCTCCCGTCGCCCGTGAGGCCTTCGAGATTTCGTGGTACAAGTTCACGACATGCCAGAACTCGTCGGACGCCTTCCCGATCAGCGTTGATCTTGGCGCTTCGGACTTGGCCCCGGCCGGTTCGACGCACGCCGTGTTTGATAGCACCGGTGACCTCATTGCTTCGGCCACCGCGGCCGACGGCGAGGCCGCCCCGCTCGTCTTCGACGGCACCAACGTGCTTGTCGCCGGCGTGTACTACATCATGCAGTCCTACGAAGGCACGGTCTTCTCGCCCGTGGCCACGACCGACGGTCGCTGGCACGCCCGCGGCACGGTCGGCAATGGTGGCTTCGCCTTCGAGGGCACCCTCAACGTCGCGTACGAAGATTGCGCCGGCGGCGGCGGTTGCGATTCAGACATCACCCCGTGCCGCGCCGATCAGGACGGCGACGAGGACATCGACTCTGACGACATCAACATCTTCTTCGGCAACTTCGAGGCCGGTGATTCCTGCGGCGATCAGGACGACGACGACGACGTCGACTCTGACGACATCAACACCTTCTTCGGTCGCTTCGAAGCCGGCGGCTGCTAAGCCATCTACGGCAGTATCAAGTCACCATCTTTCGTGACTCGACCTGAATACCCGGACCCCCGGAGGGAACGCCCTTCCGGGGGTCTTTTCGTTTTGGACTTGTGAAGCAAAACCTTTTGCGGTACGCTGTGCTTGGGCGGTGGAGTTCGTATCGAACTTCGCGAGTGGCGGAGCCTGTGCCGACCAGAACGCGGACGCGGATGCGGGTGAGCGTGTGGGTCAGCGGCGACGCGGCTTAATTCAGTGGAAATGCTTTAGAAAGGTTCAACATGACACGGCATGGGGTGATGGGTGCGGCGGCAATGCTGATCGGCTCGATGACTAGTGCCCAGCCGGAAGGCCAGATGGTGTTTGCGAGTTCCGAGTCTGGCGAATTTGGCCCGCGGACGAGCGTGGCGGTCTATGACACCGGGACTCCGTCGGAGACGGGCGGCGGCTTTGCGGGGCCGGGTCGAGGCGGCTCGACGTACGACGACGTGACGTTCGGCAACTTTGCGGCTGAGGGCGATGTGTGGCAGACGGGTGCCAGCGTCGGGTTCTGGTACCCCAGTGGACAACTGCAAGGCACCTATTACGGCCGCATCGGGGCGTTCTTCGCGGCCTTTGAGGGCGGGAATGCGTGCGGCGACCAGGATGGTGACACCGATCTCGATTTGGATGACATCGCGGCGTTCTTCACAGGGTTTGAAGCGGGCGGGTGTTGAATGCCCGGCGGCCGACGGGTACCGCTCTGTGTCAGCGTAATAGCCGGCACTTGGCTCCATCGCGCTCATAGCGCGGCAGGGCGGCGTCGGCGCCCATCGACCACGCATCGATGCCGCCCGCAACGCTCATCGTGCCCGGGTGGCCGAGTTGCCGCAGGGCCAGCATCGCCTTCATGGAGCGGACGCCGTGGTGACAGATCACGGCGACTGCTTGGCGCGGTGCCGGGTCGATTTCATCGGCGCGGGCTTCGATGTCGGAGAGCGGGATGTGAACCGACCCGGGGATGTGAACGAGGTCGAACTCGGCTTGCGTGCGGCAGTCGACGAGCAAGATCGAAGGCGTGGCGGCGGCCAAGGCCGCTTGGGCCATGCGGGGCGTGATCTCGAACTGCGGGCGGAAGGCGTAGCCCTTGGGTAAGCCAAGATCATCGAGCGGCGTCGTCACTCCGGCTCTCCATCCACCGGCGGAAGCGAAACGGGCTCAGCGACGGGTTTGGCGAGTTGGTCGGAAGGCCGTTCGGCGGGGACACCTGGCTGCACCGGTCCGCTCGTGGCGTTGGGTGCGATGCGGGCATCGAAGACGGATGACCGCCAATAGGGCTCCTGGCCGCCACGAAGCTCGGTCCAGGGGCGGGTGACAACGGCGCGGGGTAACAGCAGCAGGGCATCCCACGCGGCGACGAACGGGGCTTCCGCGGCCTCGCGGACCTGGGTTCCGCAGGTGCCGCCATCGAGTTCAAGGGCGGTGAGGGCGGTGGGGTGTTCGGCGCGCTGGCGGGCGGTGGTGTCGGTGCGGCGATGATTGGTGGTGTAGGTCGGGCCGTGGGCCACGCCGTAGATGGGCACCACAATGTTGACCGGCTCCCAGTTGCGACGGTCAAGCGAAGTGACGCTCGGGTCGTTTGGTACGGGCAAGGCGATGGGCGGATCGAGCGCGAGCGCCGGCAGAATGATCCCGTCGCCGAGATCGTTGAGGTCGTTACGGTGATAGCAGCCGAACAGGGCCAAGGGGCCCGCCGCGAGGCACGCGGCGAGGGCGGCGAGAGGCATCTTCATGGATCGAAGCGTATTCGCTCGGTCGGTGGGAAGTCAGTCGCGGGCAGGTGGTTCACCCAAGACCGTGCGCACGGCGTGGGTGGAATCGTCTTCGGAAAAACCTCGTGACGCGAGCCATCCGCTGAGCCGCCGGGCCTTGATGTTCCAGGCGAGGTCGGGTCGGAACGATTCGGCCCGTCGTCGGGCTATTTCGATCGCGGAAGAGGAGGGCGGTTCGTCGGGCGATTGATGCGCGATGGCGTCGCCGAGGCCGCGGCTTTTCAGGCGTTCGGTGAGTCGTTCCGCGGAATCGCCCCTGCGGCCCGCGGCGTGTCGCTCCAGCTCGGCGACACCGGCGTCGTTGATCTCGCCGGAGGCGACGAGGCGGTCGATGGCCTGCTGCGCGAGTTGGGGATCGAGGTCGTCCTTGGCGATCCGATCCGAGGCCTCGGCGCTGCTGCGTGGGCGGGCGTGGAGCCATTTGCGCAGGCCAGAAACGGCGTGGTCGACGAGGGAGGCCTCGTGCGCGCGGGTCGCGAGTTCGACGGTCCATGAGGAGCCGACCGTGATACCGAGATCGATCACGGTCCGCGTGTGCAGGCGCACCGCCCGCCGGGCGCCAACATGGACCCAGCACCAGGCGTTGCCGTCCGGGGTGATGCGTTCGACGGGGGCGTCGGCGGGGAAGAGTTCGGGAGTCGGGTTCATTGGAGGTCGTCACGAAGAGCCTGGAGTTCGCTCATGGCGTGGCTGTCTTTCGCGGCCTTTGAGGCAGCCAGCCCGGCCTCGATGGCGGCCAGGGCTTCGGGGATGCGGGTGGCGGCTTTCAGCGCGACCGCTTTGTGGTAATAGGCATAGCAATAGGCGGGGTCGGCGGCGATGCAGCGGTCGTAGAACTCGATGGCGTGGGCGGTGTCGCCCGCTTTGGCGTGCTCTTGCGCGAGGCCGTAGAGCAGGAATGGATCGTTAGGCTCCGCCCGGAGGAGCGTTTCGAGTTGCGGGATTGAGGGCATCGGGAGGAGAGTAGCGACGGAGGGTGGCGGCGGAGGGCCCGCGGCACGCGCTTCGATCAGCCCTGGCGGCCCTCGATGGCGGCGATGAGGCAGGCCGCGGCGAGGACGAGCATTTCGTCGAGCGGCTCATCGACCTTCAGGTCTTTGGAGACCGAGACGCCCATGCGGTAGACGATGGGATTAAAGTGTTGGCGGAGGGTGGCGACGACAGACCCGTCGGTACGCGTCATCGTGAATGACTGCGGCGCGATGATGCTCACATAATCGACGTAGCGGCGGGCGATCGCGAGGAAGCCGGAATTCTCTTTGACGGCGCCGACCTGCACCCCCTTGGGATCGAAGATCATCCATTCATCCCGCAGGAAGGTGCTGGCGGCGCCCTTGCGGCGGAGCGACCCCATGTTGATATCGCCGGGCATCGTGACGTCGTAGGTGGAGGACCAGTCGAGAATGGCCCGGGCCTTCATCGTGACCAGTTCGGTGTTCATCGATTCATCGGTGTAGATGCGGACGTCTTCGCGGAGTTTGAAGGCCTTCTGTTTGCAGTACCCGACGACGGTGTTGTTGCCGTCGTAAATGTGGAAAGCGGCACCGAAGATTTTGAGCACTTTGCGGCGAATCGTGAACTTCTCACCGGGCTGGGGGGTGAAGGCCATAGGGGGCGTTCCTGTTGGGTACGGTTGGACGGAGAGACCACGGCACGAAGACACGAGGAAGAATACCAGGAAGAAAGAAAACGGGCACGACCTGTGGCCGCGCCCGTTCGGAATTGCGACGTTTCTGCCTTGTCCGTCTCTCCGGCGCTTCCGTTAGATCTGTTCGCCGACCTGCCAGCGGAGGAAGCCGACGATGCGGGCGTTGGGGCCGACGATGTCCTTGATCTTCTTCGTGGGATCGATCACGAAGGGCTGTTCGAGGAGCGCGATCTCCTCGAAGAACTTGCGCATCCCGCCCTCGACCATCTTCTCCGCGATTTCCTTGGGCTTGCCGCTTTCGATGGCCTGCTCCAGGCGGAAGCGGCGTTCTTTCTCGACCACGTCGGCGGGGATGTCATCGGCGCTGAGGCCCTGGGGGCGCGGCACGGCGGCGGTGATGTGCATGCAGATCTTGCGCAGGGTTTCGTCGTTGATCGAACCTTCGGCCTGCACCAGCACGGCGGTCTTGCCGTCGTGATGGACGTAACTGCCGAAGGCGCCCGAGCCGGGGTCTTGGGTCAGTTTGTGGCCGCGGGTGTACGAGGCGTTCTCGCCGGTGGTGATGCGGAGTTCATCGATAAGAGCCTGAACCTCGGAAGGGGCGGGCTTGATGTCGCCGGATTGCCCGTTGATGAGCAGGTCGGCGGCCTTCTGGGTGGTGGCCACGAACTTTTCGTTCTTGGCGGTAAAGTCAGTCTCGGTGCGGATTTCGACGATGGAAGCGGCCTCCCGAGCGACGGAGACAGCGACGCGGCCCTCGCCGGCGGCGCGATCGGTCTTGGCGTCCATCTTGCCCTTCATCTGCTTGCGAAGGATCTCCTCGGCTTTGTCGAAGTCGCCCTTGGCCTCGATGAGTGCGCTCTTGCACGCCATCATGGGGAGGCCCGTGCGGTCACGCAGCCGCATCACGTCTTTCGCATTCAAATCTGCCATTGCAATACTCTCCGCTTGTCACCATCCGCCCCAAAAGGAACGGGCGGCTTGGTAGAACTCTGACTTGTGGGGTCGCTCGCTCAAGAAAACGTCAGGGTTGAGGGGTCAGACGGGCGTGCCCGCCGCCGCGGCCGGCTCACCCTCGGGATTGCTTTCGCCGGCCTTGAACTGGGCGCGGCGGCTGCGACGGGGTTGTTCGGGCTGGGCGGAGGACTGATCTTCCCCCTGTTCGGCGGGGCCGTTGCTGCGCAGTTGGCGACCATCGGTGATGGCGAGGCACAATTCGCGGATCACGACGTCGATCGAGCGCATCGAGTCGTCGTTTCCCGGGATCGGGATATCGACGAGTTCCGGGTCGCCATCGGTGTCCACGAGACAGATCGTGGGGATGCCCAACTTACGGGCTTCCTTGAGGGCCGTGGTTTCGCGCCGCACATCGACGACGACCATGACGCCCGGCAACTTCTCCATGTGCCGGATGCCTTCCAGGTTGCGCGCGATCTTCTTCTTCTCACGCTTCAGCTGGCTCTCCATCTTCTTGGAGTAACTGGCGAAATTGTCGGCGAGTTCGATCTTCTCGAGTTCCTCGAGGCGCTTGAGGCGGAGGCGGATGGTGCGGAAATTCGTGAGCGTTCCGCCCAGCCAACGCTCGGTGACGTAGTGCATTTTGGCGTCGGTCACGCGCTGCTCGAGCACGCTCTTGGCCTGGCGCTTGGTACCGACAAAGCAGACGTCCTTCCCCTCGGAGACCGTCTTGGAGATAAAGCGTTTCGCCAACAGGAGGCCTTTGACGGTCTCCTTGATATCGATGATATGAATGCCGTTGCGTTTGCCGTAGATGTACGGCCCCATCTTGGGGTTCCAGCCGCTGGCGCGCTGGCCGAAGTGAATACCGGCTTCGATAAGGTCTTGAACGAGAGTGTTTGCCATGAGACAGGTCCTTTGAGCAGCGACACCGGCGAGGCCATGGCCTTCACAGTTCGTCAGTGATGCCGGAGGCGTCGCGGACGGGAACTGCGGCACACGCACGAGGGCGCTTCGGGGGTTCGTAACGGCGGGGATTCGCCGCTCGGGGTTCAATCGCCGCGAATCGGGGTCGGGAGCACCCCGGAAGGCGGGTCCGGCACGGCCATGGTGACCAGACGCCCGATGATAGCCCCGTGACCTTGCGAAACCAGTCGATGCTTCCGGTGGAGTCGAGGGGAGAACCCCGGTTCATGCGGCCGGGCGTCAAGAGGACTGATGTGCGGGTGCCGACGGGTCGAAGACGACGTCTGAGCCGTCGTCCCGTACCTCCAAACCGGACCCAAACACAATGGAAGAATCGCCTCCGGTAATTATCCGCCGATCCGTCCGACACGATGTCGCGATGCGGGCAGCGGTGCGCACCGCTCCGGAACACGTCGGGGTGGTGAGGTTCACCGCCGCGGCGGGGGCAAAGGAGGGGTGGATCGACTGCGATGTGGTGGACTTGTCGAGCGGCGGGTTGGGGTTAATGACCACGTTCTTTGTACCGCGAAGGTGTGTGCTTCTGGTGCGGGTCTACGGGACCGATGCCGCGGCACCGCCGATCGCGGATGCGCCGTGCCGCGTGCAGCGGGTGTGCATGACGGATCGGCGACCGGCGTACCTCTTGGGCACGTCTTTCGAGGCGATGACGGCCGAGGCGGCGGAGCAGATTAACGATCTCCTGACGTTGCTGTCGCAAGAGGACTGAGCGTTCGAGCGACTTTGGAGCGATAGAGCATGCTTGACTCCAGACACTTTGTGATCCGCACGCTTCTGGCCGACGGCTTGATCAAGGACGCCGAGGTGCGGCGGGCCACGGATCACGCGGTAACCTCGGGCGGCGACATTCTGGAATCCATCGTGGCCCTGGGGATCGTCCCCTCGCGCAAACTGGCGATCGCGCGGGCCAAGGTGTGCGAGTATGCGTTTGTGGACCTGGGGATGTTCGACGTTGACATCCGGAACACCCGGCTGGTGGCGCGGAACGTCGCGGAAAAACTGACGGCCTTCCCGCTGTTTCTCATCGACGGCGTGGCGACGGTGGCGATGCTCGACCCGCTGAACCTGCAGGCGATCGATCAGTTGCGGCAATCGCTGAAGTCGGACGTTGACCCCGTTGTCGCGGACGCGGAACAACTGCGGGCGTTGATCTCGCGGGCCTACAGCCTGGCCCGTCCGGACGCGGCCGACGGCGTGGAGGAAGCGGTTTCCGAGAAGGCTCTCACGACGGGCGACGAGCCGATCGTGGCGGCGGTCAATCAGATCGTGTCGGGGGCCATCGACCTGGGCGCGAGCGACATCCACGTGAACCCCGACGAACACGACCTGCATTTGCGGTACCGGGTGGACGGAATCCTGCGGAGCCAGCAAGGCCCGCCCCGCTCCTCGCACGCGGGGCTGGTGCAGCGTCTGAAGGTGCTCGCGAAACTCGACACCACGCAGACCCGGCGGCCGCAGGACGGGAAGTTCCGATTTGCCAGGGGCGGGGAGACGGTCGATATCCGGCTGAGCCTGCTGCCGACGATCCACGGCGAGAACGTCGTGATGCGTTTGCTGCGATCGGCTTCCCGGATTGGAAAAATCACGGACCTGGGGATGACGCCCCGGATGAACGCGTGGTACGAGGACGCGATCGCCCGACCCAACGGCATGATCCTCGTCACCGGTCCGACGGGCTCGGGAAAGACGACCACTCTCTACACCGCTCTCAATCACATCAACAAACCCGAACAGAACATCATGACGATCGAGGACCCGGTCGAGATTCGCCTGCCGCTGATCCGTCAGGTGCAGACGAACGCAGAGATCGGGGTGACGTTCGCGGCGGCCCTGCGCTCGATCCTCCGGCAAGACCCGGACGTGGTGCTGGTGGGGGAGATTCGGGACCCGGAAACCGCGAAGATCGCGGTGCAGGCGGCCCTGACAGGGCATCTGGTCTTCTCGACGTTGCATACCAATAACGCGATCGGGTCGATCGCGCGGCTCAAAGATTCGGGCGTTCCGCTGTTCGCGATCAACAACGCCCTCTTGATGGTTCTGGCCCAGCGGCTGGTGCGGAAGATTTGCCCGGGGTGCGCACGGCCGGAGAGCGAGGACACGCTGGCGAAGGCCGGCGTGCGCGTCCTGCCGGATTCAACCTTCCAGCGCGGCGCGGGGTGCGGCGCGTGCGGGGGGAGCGGCTACAAGGGCCGGCTGGCGGTGTATGAGATGCTGCGCATCACGCCGCGGGTGCAGAAGCTCATCGAGCGCGATGCATCCCAGAGAGAAATCGAGGTGGCGGCCCGGGTGGACGGGATGCGGTCGTTGTGGGAGGACGGGATGCTGAAAGCCGCCAAGGGGCTTACGACCATCGACGAACTCGCCAAACTTCGGGCGATCGTCGAGGACGACGAGCCGGCGACGGGCGAGCGGCCCGGCGAGGTTGCGGGCGTTGCTCAGAGGATCGCGGCATGAGCGTTCTGACCTTCAAGTACAGCGCGATCGACACCGCAGGCAAGGGCAAGAAGGGCTCGATCCGCGCGGCCACCGAGCAGGACGCATTCCGGCGCATCCGCGCGGCGGGGCTGACCCCGCTGAAACTGACCCGGACGGTCGAGCGCGGCCCGGTCTTCTCGTTTCAAAGGGTCAAGGAGGGCGATATTGCGGATTTGACGCGTGAGCTCTGTGTGCTGGTGGAGGCCAGGATCCCGCTTGATCGGGGGCTGGCGTCCATCGCCGAGCACGACGGGAAGCCAGCGCTCACCGACATGGTGCGCGACATCGCCGCTCAGATCGAGTCGGGGTCGGCCTTCACCACGGCGATCGGGAAGTATCGCCAGCATTTCGGCGACGTGTACATCGAGACGCTGCGGGCCGCCGAGAAATCCGGCAACCTGGCGGGCGTCATGTCGCACTTGGCGACGCTGATGGACCGCCAGATCGAGACGAAGCAGCAGTTGAAACGGGCGATGGCCTATCCGATCATCGTGATGACGGTGGTGTTTCTCGCGGTGAGCGTGATCGTCATCTTCGTGGTTCCGAAGTTCGCCAAGATTTTCGGCGATCAGGGCGTGGATATGCCGCTGATGACGCGGGTGATCCAGGCGGTCGGCGAATCGGTCAAGGAGTACTGGTACGGCTACATCGCGGCGCTCTTCGCTATCGTCGTAGGGATCGTGCTCTCATGGAAGTCGCCCAAGGGCCGCCCGGTGATGGAACGGCTCATGCTGCGGGTTCCGTACGTCGGCCGCATCATCGTCAGCGTCACGGCGGGTCGCTTCGCGCGGGTGCTTTCGATCGGGCTCTCGTCCGGTCTCGACGTGATCGACTCTCTCGAGATCGGCGGCCGGGCCACGGGTCGCCCGGTCTTCGCGGCCGAGTGCGAGGGAATCTCGGCCCGCATGCGGCAGGGGCAGCCGATGGCGGAGGCGGTGCGCGACTCGATCTACCTGCCGAGTTTCGCCAAGCGGATGCTGTCGGCCGGCAAGGATTCGGCGGAACTCGCCAAGGCGTGCGACGTGCTCGCGACCCACTACGACCGGGACGCGTCGCACCTCACGAAAAACGTCAACACCATCATCGAGCCGATCCTCACCGTGGTGATGGCGGTCATCGTGCTCGCCGTCGCGCTATCGGTCTTCCTCCCGATGTGGCAGATGGTCAAACTCAACCACTAAACCGGTGTTTACACGACATCATGGAGCGGGTCCTCGGCGCTGCGGATCGCGGCGAAACGAGGTCGCCCAGGTGTTCAATCCCGCGCACTGTTACAACGGCCTTACGCGTCCGTCGGGCCGTTGCGGGCTCTGGGGGTGGCGGCCCAATTGAGTTTCGTGATGAGGCGGTACCAATAGTCCGCCGCCGGGTTGCTGACGAAACGGACCGGGCGGTGGTGCTTGGAGATGATGACGCGGTCGCCGGTGTAAAGGCGGGTCTGGAACTGCCCGTCCAAGACGAGGGTGGTGCCGTGGTCGTGCGGCGAGGTCGGCGTTACGCCGCGGCCGTCGTTGACGCGGTTGCAGGAGATCTCGATGGTGCAGGAGGACGAAACCACGATGGGGCGGAAGGAGAGAGAGAATGGGGCGATCGGGGTGATCGCCCACGCGTCGACCATGGGCGACACGATGGGGCCGCCAGCGGAAAGGTTGTAGGCCGTCGAGCCGAGCGATGTCGAGACGATGAGGCCGTCGCCGTTGATGATGGGGCCGGTCCGCCCGTTGATCGTGAGGACGAGCGAGAGCATTTTGTAGGGCGGGCCGGCGGTGATGAGGGCTTCGTTAATGGCCAGGCCGGCCGGGTCGATGCTCCCGGTGGCGTGGCGTCGGATGAAGACCTCGAGGAGGTGGGAATCGTGGGTGCGGCCCGGGTGCTGGCCGAAGAGGACCGGGGCCTGCTCGCGGATGGAAGCCAGATCGAACTCGGCCATGAAGCCAACCCGCCCCATGTTGATGCCGAGGATCGGGACAGACAGGTTCAGACAGCGGCGTGACTGCGCGAGAAGCGTTCCATCACCACCCATCACGACTACGGCGTCGAGAGGGTCCAGATCCGACGGGAGTGCTTCGTCCGTGGCCGAGAGTTGGGCCACGAGCGTGCCGTGAGCTCGGATCAGCGCTGCCACTTCGGTCGCGGCGGCGGTCGCCTCGGGCTTGTCTTGATTGACGAGGAGGAGGAAACGGTGGGGGGTCATGATTCACACCCTGGTGGAGGCCGCGGGCACGGCCATTCACCTATAGGAAGATGAGGAAGCGGCAGAAGGCGGACCGGCGTTCGAGTACGGGTCAGGCTTGGGAGCGGGAGGTGGCGGTCGCCGCGCGGCGGGTGGATTTGGCGGATTCGACGATGGCGGCCCTGATGGCCGCGGCGTCAATACCTGCTTCGGCGAGTTGGTTATTGCGGGAGTCCTGATAGATCCACGAATCGGGGATTCCGAGGCGGACGATGCGGGTGGCGTCCAATCCCATGGTGTGGGCCGCGTCGAGGACCGCCGCGCCAAAGCCTCCGACGAGGCCGTGATCTTCGACGGTGATGACGGGGACGTCGAGGGCCAGAACGGACCGGACGAGATCCGCGTCGATGGGCTTGGCGAAGCGGGCATCAAACACGGCGACCTTGAGGCGGTCAGCGAGGGCATCGCTGACTTGGCAGGCGTGGATGGCGGGCGTGCCGAAGGCAAGGACAACGGCGTCGGCGTCGTCCAGT
>CAZJXA010000056.1:0-5861 GCA_964549785.1 uncultured Phycisphaeraceae bacterium
ACCTCGGCGATGTTGCGGACCTGACCGGTGAGGCTGCCCGCCATGGAGTTCACGTTGTCGGTCAGGTCCTTCCACGTCCCGGCGACGCCCCGCACAACCGCCTGCCCGCCCAGCTTCCCTTCGCTCCCCACTTCACGGGCCACGCGCGTCACCTCGCCGGCGAACGCGTTGAGCTGGTCCACCATCGTGTTGATGGTGTTCTTGAGTTCCAGGATTTCGCCCTTGACGTCCACCGTGATCTTGCGGGAGAGGTCGCCCAGGGCCACTGCGGTCGTCACTTCCGCGATGTTCCGCACCTGCGACGTCAGGTTGCCGGCCATGCCGTTGACCGAGTCCGTCAGATCCTTCCAGGTGCCCGCGACGCCCGGCACCACCGCCTGCCCGCCCAGTTTGCCGTCTGTACCCACCTCGCGGGCCACACGGGTCACCTCCGACGCGAACGACCGCAACTGATCCACCATGGTGTTCATGGCTTCTTTCAGCTGCAGAATCTCGCCCTTGACGTCGACGGTCACCTTGCGAGAAAGGTCGCCGCGGGCCACCGCGATCGTCACCTCCGCGATGTTGCGCACCTGGCCCGTGAGATTTCCGGCCATCGAGTTGACGTTGTCGGTCAGGTCCTTCCAGACCCCCGAGACTTCGCGGACCACCGCCTGCCCGCCGAGTTTGCCTTCGGTGCCCACCTCGCGGGCCACACGCGTCACTTCGCCCGCGAACCCGTTCAACTGATCCACCATGGTGTTGATGGTGTTCTTGAGTTCCAGGATTTCGCCCTTCACGTCGACCGTGATCTTGCGCGAGAGATCCCCCCGGGCCACTGCGGTCGTCACCTCCGCGATGTTCCGCACCTGCGACGTCAGGTTGCCGGCCATGCCGTTGACCGAGTCCGTCAGATCCTTCCAGGTGCCCGCGACGCCCGGCACCACCGCCTGCCCGCCCAGTTTGCCGTCTGTACCCACCTCGCGGGCCACACGGGTCACCTCCGACGCGAACGACCGCAACTGATCCACCATGGTGTTCATGGCTTCTTTCAGCTGCAGAATCTCGCCCTTGACGTCGACGGTCACCTTGCGAGAAAGGTCGCCGCGGGCCACCGCGATCGTCACGTCCGCGATGTTGCGCACCTGGGCCGTCAGGTTGCTCGCCATCGAGTTCACCGAGTCCGTCAGGTCCTTCCAGACGCCGCTCACCTCGGGCACCTGCGCCTGCCCGCCCAGTTTGCCGTCCGTTCCGACCTCACGCGCCACGCGCGTCACCTCGGATGTAAAGACCGCTAACTGCTGAATCATCGTGTTGACGATCGTGGCCGAACGAAGAAACTCGCCCTCCAGGGGGCGGCCCTCGACGTCCAGCCGCACCGTCTGAAGGAGGTCTCCCTGCGCCACCGCCGCAATCGCCCGCGTCACCTCCGTCGTCGGCCGAAGCATGTCGTCGATCAGCGTGTTCAACGATGATTCCATCTCGACCCACGCGCCGCTCTGGCCGCCGAACCGGGCACGCTGACGCGTCTTGCCCTGCCGACCCACGGATTCACCCAGCCGCTCCAGTTCGCCCGCCATGCGACCGTTCGCGGCGACGATGGAATTGAAAGTATCCGCCACCTTCCCGTCCAAACCCGTCCAATCACCCGGCAGTCGCGAGGAAAAGTCGCCCGCGTCCATCGCTTGAAGAGCCTTCAGCAATTCCGCCGCCTTGGAGCGCTCCATGGTCACCAATGCGGGCTCGTGATCAGCGCCCGCCCGGCCTGTGTCGACCTGTCCGTTCCCATGCGTGTCCTGGCTCATACGGATCCCTCGCCGGCAACGGGAACCCAGTCGGTACGCCCCGCCAAAAACGCGAACATTCGCCTCGAGGCGTTCCCGCCGCTCCGGTTGTCACACGCCGCAGCAAAATTCCGAGACCGGCGTCGTTCCTCGTTCGGCCAGCGCGACTCGGGCCACTGTAACAGTTTGCGGGCATCACCGCAAGTGAAAAGAATTTCATAGTTGGGCACCGTCGAACTTGTCAGGTGCCGGACTCCAGTCGGCAACCCTCTCGCGTAAGGGTGGACCCTCATCTCCATCATGCCCCGCTTTCCAGAGACACGTGTCAGGCCCGATCATGGGGCGGGCGAGCATGAAAATGGCTTCATAATCGGATTGAGTGGAGCCCGTCACGCGGACGCTCAAGCCGCTTCTGAGTCGTAGCGGCTCATTCAGTCCCCGTGGCGTGGAACCTCCGTTGATGCTCCGCGCCGCGGCCGACCCGCAGCCAACCGGTTGAGATAATCAGGACCACTCGTTTCGACAACGACCGTGCGACGGGCGGTCCCCGCAAGGCCCGCTAATGGGCATACGTCGGGGTGGCGAATAGGACGAATCCGGCCCGGTTCGCTCCTCGTCCGACGGTTTGCTGCGCCTATACTCCGCACCCGCTCAGGCGTCGCTGCGCCTGCCTTAAAACGTTCAACAGTCCGTGTTTAGCATCCATTTCTCACCGCGCCGGCTCCACGGGGTTGCCATCGGCCGCGGAGAAGCCGGAGTGGTTGTGGCCCACGAGGCCCTCTCGACCACTCGGACGTTCTGACCTTAGAAAGTGATCTCTGTCGCGATGATGACGACCGCAAAATCCCAAGCCCTCGCACCCGATATCGCGGCCGACGTGCCGCGAAATCAGGGAATCCGCAATGTCGCGATCATCGCGCACGTCGACCATGGAAAGACCACGCTGGTCGACAACCTGCTGAAGCAAAGCGGGAACTTCCGCGCCGGTGAACTCGAAAAGCTTGAGGGCGGTCAGCACAGCCTCATCATGGACAGCAACCCGCTCGAACGCGAGCGCGGCATCACCATCCTTGCCAAGAACTGCGCCGTGACCTACCACGCCCGTGACGGCAAAGACTACCGCATCAACATCCTGGACACGCCGGGCCACGCCGATTTTGGTGGCGAGGTTGAGCGGGTGCTGCGGATGGCCGACGGGTGCTGCCTGCTGGTCGATTCGTCCGAGGGCGTCATGCCGCAGACCAAGTTCGTCTTGGGCAAGGCCCTCGAACTCGGACTCGTCCCCATTGTTATCGTCAACAAGATCGACCGCCCCGACCAGCGCGTTCAAGAGGTCATCAACGAGGTCTTCGATCTGCTTGTCGAGCTCGGCGCCGAGGAAATCGCCCTCGACTTTCCCATCGTCTATTGCTGCGGACGCGACGGCTGGGGGACTAATGAGTTCCCGGTCCCCGACCCGGCCCCCAAGACGCTCCGCGACGTCTTCGAGGCCATCGTCAAGCACGTCCCCGCGCCCCCCGCCGACACGACCAAGCCCCTGCAACTGCTCATCACCAATATCGACTACAACGAGTACGTCGGTCGCATCGGAATCGGGCGCGTCTTCAACGGCGTCATCAAGGCTGGCCAGCAGGTCTGCGTAATGAAGCGGGACGGCAAGCAGGTCATCACCAAGCCCTCGCAACTGCTCCAATTCGTCGGCCTAAAAAGGGTCGAAGTCGATAGCGTCGACGCCGGCGACCTCTGCGCCGTCGTTGGCCTCAGTTCCGTCGATATCGGCGACACCCTCGCCGACCTTGAGAACCCCGTCGCCCTGCCCCCCGTCATCGTCGACGAACCGACGATGACCATGCTCTTCAAGATCAACGACTCGCCGTTCGCCGGGCAGGACGGCGACTATGTGACCAGCCGCCAAATCCGCGAACGCCTCTACCGCGAACTCGAGAGCAATGTGGCCATGCGGATCGAGCCCGGTCGCACCAGCGACGAGTTCATGGTCTCCGGCCGCGGCGTCCTCAGCCTCGGCATCCTTATCGAAACCATGCGGCGCGAGGGCTTCGAGATCCAAGTCGGCAAGCCCGAGGTCATCATCAAGCAGATCAACGGCGTGGCTCACGAGCCCATTGAAGAACTGGTCGTGGACACCACCACCTCCACCGTCGGACCTGTTATGGAACTCGTCGGTCAGCGCAAGGGCGAACTCAAGAAGATGGAGCACCGGGGCACCACCGGCAGCCACCTCAAGTTCGAGATCCCCTCCCGCGCCCTCATCGGCCTCCGGGGCAAGATCCTCACCGCCACCCAGGGTGAGGCCATCATGCACCACTCGTTCCTGCGCTTCGATCCCGTAAGCGGGGAAATCCCTCACCGCCTGCAGGGCGTCCTCATCAGCATCGAGACCGGGGCCGTCACCACCTACGCCCTGCGGGAACTCGCCGAACGCGGCACCATGTTTGTAAAACCCGGCGACAAGGTCTACGGCGGCCAGATCGTCGGCGAGCACAACCGCGACAACGACCTCACCATCAACGCCACCCGCCTCAAGCATCTCGACAACATGCGGGCAACGGCCAAGGAAGCGACGGTTGTTCTCAAGGCTCCGCGCCAGATGAGCCTCGAATCATCCCTCGAATACATCGAGGATGATGAACTCGTCGAACTCACGCCCAAGAACATCCGCATTCGCAAGAAGATGCTGGATGAATCCGGCCGCCGCCGTGCCGACCGGGGCTCCAAAGACAAAGACTGAACGTGCAACCGGCCGCTGGCGAACACGCCTAGCGAATCTTGGTAAAGGGCTGGCGAGACGGTCGTGCCCAGCCGTCGTCGATGTTCAGAACGGCCTGCTATCATGCCCTATGCAGCCTACCGATGCTGAGATTCAGCGGATCGCATCTGCGCTCGTCCGCGAGTTTCGGCCGGAAAAGATTGTGCTGTTTGGCTCCCGCGGGTATCGAACAGCCCGGCCTGATTCAGATGTAGACCTGCTGGTTATCCTTCGTTTCGAGGGCTCGGCCTTGAAAGTCATGTCGCGGCTGCTTGCAGCTGCCTACCGCGCGATGGAAACCCCATTCGCCATTGACGTTCATCCCCGGGTCCCGCTCGTGGGTGCAGCGGAACCCGATCCCGTCATGCGAGAAGCGATTGAGCGAGGGCGGGTTTTGTACGAGGCGGCGGCATGAGCTCCAGTTCTAACGACTGGATTGTCAAGGCTGAGGCGGACTTCAATAGTGCGGAGTGGGAGATGAAGGCGGCACCCGCGACCATCAACTTTGATGCCGTGGTCTTCCATGCCCAGCAATGCATCGAGAAGCTGTTGAAGGCCGCACTGGTTGCCCGCAACATTTCCTTTCAGCGAACCCATGACCTCAACGTCCTCGCGAACATGATGAAGCAGGCGGAACCAACTTGGATATATGATGTGGTCGATCTTGCCACCGTGCAACCGGGCGCGGTGCTGACTCGTTATCCCGGTTATGCTGCGGGGCAACAGGAGGCCGAAGACGCACTCTTGGCCGGCTCTCGGCTCCGGAATGGCCTTCTCCCATTCCTCTAACGTCAGCGGCAAGGGTTGCGACTTGAGCAGGCCCGCCGCGACCCAATTCATCGCTTCGCGCGTAACCACGTCCAAAGCCGGTCTGCGTCCCATGTGTTGATGCACCGCTCGGGCGTCAGCCCGCCCCGCCGTCCCGTCGTGACACCAAACCGCAGGTTGTCGAAATCCGCCGCGGCATGAACGTCGCAGTTGATGGCGATCAGGCACCCCGCTTCGAGCGCGGCCTTGACGTGGATGTCCCGAAGGTCCAGCCGCATCCAGTGGGCATTGATCTCAAGGGCTGTATTGCACTCCTTGGCCGCCGCGAACAGCGCCCCCATATCGGGCGAGAGGCCGTTACGGCGGTTCACGAGTCGGCCGGTCGGATGCCCGACGATGTGTACCAGCGGATGCCGGATCGCAGCGACCATCCGCTTCGTCGCCGACTGGGGGTCTTGGTTGAGCCCGTTGTGCGGGCTCGCCACGACGATCTCCAATTGTCGCAGGATGTCGTCCGGATAGTCGAGCGTGCCGTCCGCGAGAATGTCCACCTCGCTCCCCGC
>CAZJXA010000056.1:5961-17390 GCA_964549785.1 uncultured Phycisphaeraceae bacterium
ACCTGCACCACGCCGGGCATCGTCCGGAACGCCTCGGCCACCACCCGCTGCCGCGCCGCCAAGGGCTCCTTGCTTTCTTTCAGTGCAACCAGCACATCGATGTCGCCGATCGTCTCCTTGCCGCGGCGGAGAGACCCCGCAGGAACGGCACGCTCAACGCCTGGCAGCGTCAGCAGAAAAGCCACTACGATGTCGGCAACAGCAGCGGCTTTGCCCAACGACGTCCGCTGATTCGCCGATCCGACCAGTGACAGATTCTCCTTGATCTTGGCGACCGACTTCTCCCCCATCCGCGGCAGTTTGGCCAGCGACCCGTTGTCGATTGCCGCTCTCAGTTGCGTCAGGTTCGTGATGTTGCCGTCCTGCCACCACACCCGGACCGACTTCGCCCCGACACCGGGGATTGTCGTGAGTTCGAGCAGACCGGGCGGGATTTTCGCCGCCAGCACGGCCGCATCGGCGATCGTACCGGTTTTGGAGAACTCGACAATGCGGTCGGCCATGCTCTTGCCGATGCCCGGAATCGCGAGGAGTTGGGCCTTATCTACCGCGAGCGTGGTAACGTCCTGCGATTGGTCGGCGACCGCCCGCCCGGCCTTGGCGAACGCGGCGGTGCGGAAAGAATCCTCGCCAAGCAGGTCCATCATTCGGGCGATGGTCTCAAAGAGCTCGGCGAGACGTTGGTTGCTGGACATAGGGGCGTTATAGGGTTGCGGCGACGGATCGGCAACCGGTTGAACCGCGTCGAGAGGTCACCCGCATAGAACGATGCCTTTGCGCTGTTCTGCTGTCTCCTCTTGGCTACGTGCGGCTCCGACTGGTGCCCGTCGTACTGCGGGCACGGTCCCACCACGGAAATCACTGGTGCTTGGACCTGCTTTTGCGAAATAATTGGTTACTCGTGCGTTATTCGCATGAGCCGGAACGACGAAAGACGTTTCTAAGTGAGAACTGGCCGCCAGGGACGACGGAGGGGTCGTCCTTGGCGGTCTTTTCATGCCCAGTTGAACCCGGCACCCGGACGACCGACCCGCTTGGGGCGAGCGCGGCGGCTGCGTCACTCGCTCTCAGGCTCTTCGACCCTCCAACAATGCCGTCTATATGAATACCCCTCGCACCGGATGCCTTGCGTTCGCCGTCTTTGCCGCCGCGGGCACGTTATCGGGAGTGGCCTTGGCACAAAGTAATTCGACGGGGGCGACAACTGGGCTGTCGGGTGCGCCCTCCATCGTGCCACCGGGAACCGCGTCCGACGCAACCCCATTACCCTGGCACCCGGATGTCGTGCGGGGCGAACTGCCCAACGGGCTGAAG
Source organism: uncultured Phycisphaeraceae bacterium (assembly GCA_964549785.1). Lineage (GTDB taxonomy): Bacteria > Planctomycetota > Phycisphaerae > Phycisphaerales > UBA1924 > JBEIUO01. The sequence continues at coordinate 7,276 of CAZJXA010000056.1, forward strand.
TACATGGTTCTGCGGCACGCGAACCCACCCGGGCGGGCGGCGGTGTGGATGCACATCGAGACGGGGAGCCTCAACGAATCCGATGCCCAGCGGGGCGGAGCACACTTTCTCGAGCACATGGCGTTCAACGGCTCCAAGAACTTCGAGCCCGGATCGCTGATCCCGTACTTTGAGAGTCTCGGCCTCACGTTCGGGCGAGATCAGAACGCATTCACAAGTTTCGACCAGACGGTGTATCAGTTGCGGATGCCCGACACCAAGCCGGAGACGTTCGGCAAGGCCTTCACGTTCTTCGGCGACGTGCTCTCAAACCTGCTGCTGGGCGATAAAGAGATCGACGCCGAGCGGCAGATTATCATGGAGGAGAAGGCGACGCGCAAGGGGGCGCAGCAGCGAATCGGTGAGTTGCGGCTGAAGTCGATGGCACCGGGGAGCCTGTTGGGCGAACGCATCGTGATCGGGGTCGATGAAACGATTCTGGGGATGAGCCGGCAGGATTTTGTCGATTATTACAGCACGTTCTATGTCCCCAGCAACGCCACGCTGATGGTGGTGGCGGATGAAGACCCGGCCAAGATCGTCCCGCTCATCGCCTCGGCGTTCAAGGAACCCGGGGCGAAAGTCGCGAAGCCGGTGCGTCAGGATGCGAAGGTGGTGCCGTATTCCAAGACGTTCTCGGTAGTCGCGAGCGATCCGGAACTGACGCGGGCCCAAGTCAGCATCACACGCCTGACGGAACCCTTGGGCGGGGCGACGACGATGGGCGAGTACCGCGCGGACCTTGTGCGGAGCCTGGGGGCGATCGCGTTCAACCGCCGCATGGAAGACAAGAAGAGCGAGGGCACGTTAAGAATGCTCGGCGCGTCCGCGGGTATTCAGGAACTGGCGGGGATCGCGCGTCTGGCGGCGGTCAACGCCTCGGGCGAACCGGGACAGTGGAAACAGATGCTCGCCGACGTGGGGCTCGAGATGCAGCGGGCACGGATATTCGGGTTCACCGAGCGCGAGATCGAGGAAGTTAAGAAGGACTCCTTGTCCAGGGCGCAACAGGCGGCCTCCACCGAGGCGACCATCCCCGCGCAGGGGATCATCGGCTCCATGAACGCCAGCCTCGCGGACGGCGAACCCTACATGAGTTCGGCCCAGCGGCTGGAACTGGTGTCGGGCCTGTTGCCGACGATCAGCACGTCGGAGATTTCGGAGCAGTTCCGCGCCGACTTTGAGCCCAAAGCGGTCATGTTCTTTCTGGCGATCCCGAGCGGTGCCGAGGTGCCGACGGAAGCCCAACTGACGGAACTGGGGCTGGCCGCGCTCTCGGTGAAGCCCGAGGCCGACAAGGAGACCGCGCGGGCGACTTCGCTGCTCGCGGAATCCCCGACCGCAGGCAAGGTATCCGATTCCATGGTTCACGAGCCCACCGGCATCTGGTCGGGATGGCTGAGCAACGGTGTGCGGGTGCATCATCGCTTCATGGATTACCGCAAGAACACGGCGGGCTTGAGCATCACTCTGCTGGGCAAGCCGCTGCAAGAAACCGCCGCGAACCGCGGCGTGACGTCCGCGGCCCTGGCCACCCTGGGGCGTCAGCCCGCGAGCCGGAGTCTGTCGTCCAACGACATCCGCAGCATCATGTCGGGCAAGAAGGTGCGGGTGGGTCCGTCGGGCGGCGCCGATTCCATCCAGATCTCTGTGTCAGGACAGCCCGAGGACTTTGAGGCCGGGATGCAGTTGGCCCACCTGCTGCTCACCGAGCCCAAAATCGAGAAGTCGGCGTTCGACGACTGGAAGACCGCGACGCTCCAGCAGATCGAGGCTTCCGAGAAAGATCCCTCGCAGTTGTTCGGGCGGCTGATACCCGATGCGGTGTACCCCGAGGGTGAGGTCCGCACGAGGCCGCTGACCGCCGCGCAGGTGAACGCAGTCACGATCGAGGCCGCGCAGGCGTGGCTCGATGCCGCGATGAAGACCAGCCCGATCGAGGTCGCCTTTGTCGGGGACATGAAGGCGGAACAGGTTGTGCCGCTGGTGGAGACGTACCTGGGCTCGTTGCCGGCGCGGGCCCGCGTGGCACCCGAGGCCTTTGATTCGTTGCGAAAGATCACGAAACCCGCGGAGCCGCGCACGGTGAAGCGCACCATCGACACGACCACCGACCTGGGCGCAGCGATGGTCGCTTTCTACGGCCCCGATGAGACGAACCTTGAAGATGCGCGGGCCATGTCGATGGCGGCCCGCGTGCTCTCCTCACGGATGGTGCAGGAGATCCGCGAGAAGGCCCAACTGGTCTACAGCATCCGATCCAACTCGAGCGCCGGGAGCACATTCCCGGGCTTCGGCCTCTTCTCAGCGGCCAGCCAGACGCAGCCGCAGAAGGCCGACTCGCTGGTCGTGAAGATTCAGGAGATGTTCAACGCGTTCGCCAAGGAAGGCCCGACCGAGGCGGAACTCACGGTCGCCAAGATCCAAACCGCGAAATCGATGGAAGAGAGCATGAAGGAGCCGGGGTTCTGGATGAACCAGATGGAAGTCGCGACCTTCGACCGGACCAAGTTCGACGACGTGCTCGCCGAGCCCGAGAAGACGCAGGCACTGACCGCCGAAACGATCCGGACGACGTTCGCCAAGTATTGGGGCGACGGCAAGACGATCGTGGTCCAGGTGATGCCGAACAAGGTAGAGCCCGAGGGCGCGAACTGAGACGCGGTTGATCTGATCATCGCCGATGTCGCCGGACTTGATATGAAGGCGATCTGGGTGCAGCCGACAAGGCAAGGGTGACCCCTCCTTCCACGGGTGAGCGAGATGAACGTCGCCGGGGATCGCCCGGCGACGTTCATCCGCGTTGACCGACTCCGACGGGAAGCTCCTCTTTCAATTGCCGATCGTGACCGCGCCACCACACGGGATGATCGTCATCTCCTTCGAGATGGTGAGATTCACCAATGTGCTGTTGCGGAGATAGAGGGTCGGGCTCTCGGCCGCCCCTGTGCTGGGCACGGAGATCGCGGCGACTCCTTCGGCCAGCGTGTTGTAGGGGAACGCGTACGTCCCGATCTCAATGAACGGTGCCGGTCCGATTTCGACGTACATGTCGAACCGGGTTAACTCAAAGCCCTCGATGGTGTCGTCGTTGTCGATCAGCACGCGGGCGTTGAAGGCCTCGTTGGGCAGCCCGATGGCGACACCGGTGGGCGTGCCCTGATAGGAAATGTTCGGGTTCGACCAGCGCAGCACGCGGGTGTAGAAGCCGGTCGGATAGGCGAGAACCGTGCAGTAGCCGTTGGAGTCGGTCCCCGTGAAGCGCCAGCCGACACCGTAGGATGGACCACACGCGCCGCCGTCCGCGACGTTGTGTCCGCCGCCCATGTTATGGCCGACCTCGTGGGCATGGGTGAATGTTGCCGCGGCCCGCCACCACGCGGAGGTGCAGAAGGGCGAACCCGAGTACGTGGGCGTGCCGCCGGGGCAATATCCATTGCCGGTCCCCTGGTTGTTGTAGAGAATGACCATGTCGGCGTTCACGGCGTCGCGGATGGTGTGCACTTGAACCATGAAACCGTCGGTGGTGTTGCGGAGTCGATCAAGATCGACCCCTTGGTCGGCACCTTCGGTGTAGGCGATGACGTTGCAGTAGATGAGGCGTGCCCGGGTGCTCATCGCCGAACTAGAAAAGGCCGTGTTCAGCGCCTCGACCGCGATCGCGGCTTCGGCGCGAATGGCAGAGTCGCCGCCCATTGCGTCCCGCGCTGCGGGTGTGTACACCACCATCTGGTCGAGGATCGGCGTTCCGCCGGTGCATCCACCGCCGACGCGTTCCCCGAACCCGGGTTCCAAGGCCTCGGGCGGGAGGTAGTCGTCATCATCCGGCTCCAGGATTCTGGGCAGTTCGGGCGGAGCCTGTAGCGGGGGCGCCTCCGGCGCGAGCGATGCTTCATCGATCTTCCAGACCTGGTACAGACCTCCGCCGGCGAACTGAAGGCGATAGCGGAGCCGTTGCGACGGCACGCTCAGAATCATCGCGGTGGCATCTTCGTAGGTCGAGAAGAGCACATCGCCCTGCGAATCGTCGCCGGCGAAGCCAACGACGGTCGAATAGCGATCGGTAGCACGGCGAGCCTCCGACACGATGCACGAGATCACGACGCCGGGTTCCGGGGTGACGGTGAACTCCTGGCCCGGAGCCAGGCTCCGGAGCAGGTCTTCACGCAGCCGAACACCCCGCACCACCGTCATTCCCTCGGGCACCAGGAGTGCGGGGGGCACGTTTTCTGCGGGTTCCAACAGTTCGACGATCGGCCTCATCACGTTGATGGCCGCTTCGCCCTGATCGATCCTGTCCTGCGCCGGTGCTGCCGATGCGGCGAGCGCGAGGGCGAGAACCGGTGTGAGCAATAGTCTTGCGTTCATGGAAATCTCCTTTGTTGGTGGCCTGAAGCCGGCTTGCCTTACTGAAGATTCACAAGAACGAGCACAAGACCCTTCTCGCCCTTTTCGAGGCCCGACATGGCCTTGCCGATGGTGGCGCCGTGGGCCCGCGAGTGATCGACAACCGGCATCGCATAGCCCGGAAGATCAGCGGTGGTGAGGAGATCGCCCGGCTCGACGGCGACCGCAGAGGCATCGACGTAGGTCCACACACGACCGGAAAGGGCGACTGGCTTGCCGTTCACCTGGCCCTCGAACTGACCGAGCACCATGCCCGCCTGCAAGTTGTTGGCGCCGGAGATGACGCCGGCGACGCACTTGTTGTACGCGCCGGAAGCGAGCATGACGCCGCCAACATGATCGGGATCGATCATCACGAGCATGCCGGGCTCGATGGTGTCGGGCTGGTTGACGACTTCAAAGTCTTCGGCGAGGTCGGCTCCGCCGCGGATCGTGATGACGCCGACCGAGGCCGTGCCGACGACGTAGAGGGCGGCGCCTCCCGAGACGCCGGTATCGAAATAGCCGCCGTAACTGCCGGTGCTGTAGCCGTAGACGCCGTAGCCCGAGCCGGAGACGGTGAAGTATCCGCCGTAGGCACTATCGGAGTTGCCGCCGACGCCGCGGACGCCGTAGCAGATTTCGGAAGTGTTGGTGGGGCTGGCGACGCCGTAGACGCCCGTGCCGTCGTCGGTGGCACCATAGACGCCGTAGCCCTCACCGCCTGAATCGCCGTAGACACCGCGGCCGCCCGTGGCGGCGGTGCCGTAGACACCGTAACCGGTGCCGGCGTGCGAACCGAAGACGCCGTAGCCGCTGCTGGCGGTGCCGTTGTTCTGGCCGCGGATGGCTGCCGAGCCGACGCCCGGTGCGGTGGAAGCGACCACACCGTGGACGGAGTAGGCGCTGGTGGAGGTTGAATCGGTGGTGCCGTAGACGGCGGGACCGGTGCCGGTGGAGGCGTCGTGGCGGGCGTAGAGGCCGTAGCCGTCCGGGCTGTTGTTCTCACAGTACAGGCCGTAGGTGGTGCCGGTGAGGGCGGTGTTATTGAAGTAGCCGCCAAACCCCGTCGCACTGGAGTTTGCGACGTAGACGCCGTAGTTGGTGCCCGTGGTCGATGTCATGTTGGCCCAATAGCCGCGGCCGGAGGCCGACGCGTTCTGCACGTTCACGCCGTAGGCCGTACCCGTGGCACCGTTAATGTCGGCGAAGAGGCCGTACCGCGTGCCGGTTCCATTGACGATCGCGTTGAAGGCCGTGGCGGGTCCGGTGGCGTTCTCGATTGTCGTATTGACGCCGATACTGCCGAGGAGCCATGCCCCGCTGCCGTTGGTGCGGATGGCCGTGGCCCCCGTTGTCACTACGTCCACCGGAACGCTGGGCGTGGCCGTCCCGAAGCCCGCGTCCCCGTTGAAAACCGTGTCCGCCGCGAACGTGTTGACCCCAGTGAACGGGTTGGCCGCGTTCCGAAGCGCTACGTTGCTCGAGAGACGAGCGTCGGCGATGGTGCCCGACGAGATGCCCGAGGCGTTCAGCCCCGTGAGGGCCGCACCGTTGCCCGCGAAGACGTTACCGGCGTTGTTGAGCGTGATCGCGTTGGTGTAGGCCCCGCTAAGGCGGGCTCCGGGGAGCGTGCCGGAACTCATGTTGGCGGCGTTCTGATAGAACGCGCCGTTCTGGCTGTTGAGGGCCAGCGCATTGGCGGCGGTGGTCGCGTTGGTGGCGTTGACCGCGGTGGCGGCGTTGCCGGCCGCCAGGCTGTACGAAGCGTGCGGTGAGGGACGGAGTTCCTGGCGTGGGCTGAGTGTGGTGAAGACGCCCGCGCCCGCGGGTGAGACGCTGATGCTGAGGAATCGCTCGTTGCCGTTGAAACTGGTGAGTCCGGCGAAGTCGAGGGCAACGCTGAAGCGGCCGGCGGAATCGACCGTGACCGTTGTGGCGAGGGTGCCGCCGATTTGCAGGCCTGCCGCAGGGGAATCAAACAAGCTGAATCGGATGTCAAATGAGCCGGACGCGGGCAACCCCGCGTTCAAAAGTTGGCCCTGATAGGTAAAGTCGTCGCCAAGTGGCCCCTGAGCGTTTGCGGAAAAACCCGCAGCGGCGACGAGAACGGCAGCACAGACGGCTCGAGTGAACATCTTCATGTAAGAACCCCTCGTGAATAGGCCACCGGGGAATCCGGATGGCGACCAACGGGCAGCGTACCAGCAGCCCGCCGGATACTGCAAGCGAAAAGTTCAAAAAATGTGGATCAAGAATTTGCGGCCAGCGGCCCGGGCTCGCCCGTCCATTGACGAAAGAATCCAGGTGTTTACTTTGAATTCAAGAGGTACAGCACGACCCCGAGCGCGATCAGGCCGCCAATGACGGCCAACGAAATTTTCCACGCGCTGTAGGGCCGTTCTCCGTGCACCTCGCCAGTGCGGGCGTTCACCGTGATCTGGAACGCTTGGTTGTGATAGCGGTAGGCCAGGAGCCACACCGGCAGCAGAATGTGCTTGAACGTGATATCGGCGTAGTTCGAGCGTTGCTCATCGATATGCTGGACGTCGCCGCCGATGTCGCTGCGGACGGTCCCGTCGATGACGGGTTGCATCCGGGCTTGTGCGAGGCCGAAACCCGCGTCCAGCGTCACGCTATAGGTTTCACTCGTAAACCCGCTCAGGTAATGGTCTTGATAAGGCAGGAGCGAGTTCAGGTCCCACGGTTCCAACTCGTGCAGCCGCTCGGCCCCGATCGATGCGCTGCCCGGCACCAGGACGTCATCGAACGTGTTCGGCACCGTGCCGGACGCGGGACGCCAGCGGGTGCGTTGCTGCTGAGTTCTGTTCTTTCCGCTACCGACCGTGACGTAGTAATGATCGCCGCGCTTGCCGCGGTAGACGGTGGTGGTCTGGCAGTCGTACGTCCAGTAGGGCACATACACGCCCTTGACGCCGGCATCGACGCGGGCCGCGGCCTTCAGGTTGCTGGGCGCAAACCAACGGCCCGCGAGCCAGCCGCGGAGTACGTCCCGGGCCTTTTTTTCATCGATCCCGAACGGCAGAAGGCTCCGGGGCTTGAGCACCTTGACGCTGGTCCCTGTGGCGACGATGGGCGTTGAGCAGTACGGGCACTTCATGCTCGACACGTTGTCGGGCATCTGGATGTGCGCGTTGCACGACTTGCACGTCACCTCCAGGCGGTCCACCGTCGGCGCTGCGGTTGTCAGCCCGGCGATCTGCGCGTGGAAATCAAGTTCCTCGATCGCGGGGAGTGTGTGCGGCGGGTCGTCGGTACCGGTCTCACTCCCAGCGCCGGGGAGTGAGGCCCCGGGGGGAATCTCGTTCTCGGTGAGGCAGTAGGGACACTTGAGGTGCAAAGTGCCGGGAGCGAAAAGCAGTTTGGCACCACAACGAGAACACGGGAACTCGGACTGCGCGGCCGCCATCAGCGGCGGCCGCCCGCGGAACACAGCGGTCGGGGAGAGACAGCCCATGGCGTTGTCGAAGGCGTTTCGTCGTTCATACGGTGATTCATTCTACTCGGGGCCCGGGGCCCGGAAAGCGCCCCAACGCGGCCCCATTGCTCTCGATGACGCCTCGATACCAATGGGCGGAGTCCTTCAGCGTCCGTGCGCCAGTCGCGTAATCAACATGGATGAGGCCGAAGCGTTCGCGGTAGCCGCACTGCCACTCGAAGTTATCCATGATCGACCAGTGGAGGTAGCCGCGGACGTCCGCCCCGTCGGTGATGGCGCGTTCGAGGGCGAGGAGGTACCTGCGGGTGTAGTCGATGCGCTGAGGGTCTTTGACGTTGCCGTCCAAGTCCACCCAGTCAAGGTTGGTCATCCCGTTCTCGGTAATAACGATCGGCACCTTGTAGTGCTGCGACAGCCACAGCGGGCCGTAGTAGAGCGAATCGGGCTCGATGAACCAGCGGAGGGCGTTCTGCGGGTGCCCGGGTGGAAAATCGACTTTGACGGGAGCACCGTCGGGCCCGGCCTTGATGCGTTCGGCGTCGTAGACGTTGATGCCGTAGAAATCGAGGGGCTGGTGGATGCGGGCGAGGTCGGCGGGATCGACCAGAGCGGCCTTGGTGACCCCACCATCGCCCGCATTCGCGAGGTCGTCGTGGTAGAGCCTCAGGCCATCTTCGGGGTAACGGCCGAACACGACCGGGTCGCCGAGCCAGGCGTTGTTCCAGAAGTCTTTGGTGTACACGCCATGAGTGGCGGCTATCGCGGCGGCGATGTCCTCCGGGGCCTGGGTCGCGGGCACTTTGATGCGGCCGATGGGCGCCCATCCGACCTGCGGGGTGCGCTTGGCGTGCTCGCGGATGGTCGCCGCTCCGTCGCCGTGGCACAACAGCGCATGGTGCGCGGTGAGGAGACGTTCGGCGTGGCTCTTTTTCGCGTTGGAGGTTTGCAGCCCTTCGTTGATGGAAGGGCCAAGGAAGATGTGCGGCTCGTTGATCGTCATCCAGTGCGTGACGCGGTCGGAGAGCCGTTTGGTGACGATGGCGGCGTAGTCGCTGAACCAGTCGGCGATGCAGCGATTGAGAAAGCCGCCCTTGTGGTAGGCCCAAAGGGGCAGATCCCAGTGGAAGAGCGTGACCCATGGCGTGATGCCCGCCGCGAGCAGTTCATCGACCAGCGATTCGTAGAAACGCAGGCCCGCCTCGTTCACACTTCCGGGACACGCCACAATCCGCGGCCAACTGATGCTGAAGCGGTACGCCTTAAGCCCGATCTGCTTCATGAGGGCCACGTCTTCTTTCATGCGGCCGTAGTGGTCGCACGAAACGTCGCCGGTGTGGTTCATGTAGACGTTGCCTGGCTCGTGGCTGAACTGGTCCCATGTCGAGGGGCCCTTGCCGTCGGCGGCAAAGCCGCCTTCGACCTGATAGGAACTGGAGGCAGCGCCCCAGACGAATGTGGATGGGAATGGCATTTAAGTCGGCTTCGCCGGAAAAATCAGGGGTGAACACAGAGAGATAAAGACACAGAGAAATATCAAAGGCTTGAAGATGCAGGAAGGCGGAGCACGAGGGGAGGAAAATAGGACGGGGACGAACGACTGGGCCGGTTTTCTTGCGAACCACTCGAATATTGCGGATGGCGATGATGGTCAGGGTTGGATCGAGTACACCCATTCGATGGTCGACGAGGCGGAGGTGACGGTCACCGTGCCGTCCGCGGCAGGCTCCACCGGTCTTTGGTTGACTCGAATCGATCGGAGTGTGCCGAGCGTGGGGGGGAGTGTCGGCGTGCGCAGGATGAAGCCATTGGGAGGGACGCAGCCGGGATCGATGTTGCAGACGATGCGGGTGCCGTTCGCGGTCGGCGTTGCGACGATGTGCGCGGTCAGCGGTCCGAAGTGGGTTGGCAGGTTGGTGATGCGTGTCACCTCGCCATCGGCAAACCACGCTGGGGTGAGGCCCGCGAAAAGGTGCAGTTGTGTGTCGTTGTCGCTTTCGTAGGCCAGCATGGCGCGGAAGGAGTTGATGAAGTCGCTGCCGCACCAGGTGTGGGGCATATCGCCGATGAACTTGGGTGTGGTGGGGTCGTTCCACACGACTTCGGCCCATTGCCGCCAGGCTTGGGGACGCTGGTGCTGCATCAGCCAGTTGAGCACGGCCTCGGCCCGGTCGGGCTGGCCGAGGCGAACAAACACGCCGACGTGGCGGAGCTCGTAGGGCGTGTAGGCGTC
>CAZJXA010000057.1:0-9471 GCA_964549785.1 uncultured Phycisphaeraceae bacterium
AGCACGCAGGTGACGGACGCGGGCGTGGCGGCGATCAGGCAACGCTTCCCCGGCATCGAAATAACCCGCTGAGCCGCGATCGTCACCGCGTACACATCGCTTCACGGCCTGCGCCCCGCCGCCCGCAAGATCGTGCCGCGGGTGCTGACCCAACGGAGGATGCAGACCGCGCTCTTGATGCGGCTTCGAGGGGGAACTCGGCGGTGTCGGGTGCGCGGTTGGCATCAGGAACAACCGGTGGTGGCGGGGCGGGGTGCTAGGACGTGCCGCCCATGGTTCAGTGGGTGTTAGGCGTTGCCGGGCGTTCTGACGCGCTTGAACCCGGTTCCGACCGTTCCTATCCTCCAGCTCAAAATAGGTTCAGAAACTGTTTAGATTGAAGGACACGATTCGATGGCACTTGTTCTCGAGCAGCGCAACCAAGTCGTTTCAACTCACCAGACGCACCCGACGGACACCGGCTCGGCCGAAGTTCAGGTGGCCATGCTGACGGCGAAGATCATCGCGGTGGCGGGCCATATGCAGGGGCACGATAAGGACTTCCATTCTCGCCGCGGCCTGGTGATGATGGTCGGGCGGCGGAACCGCCTGCTGAAGTATCTGGCCCGGACAAGTCCGCAGCGGTATCAGAGCCTGATTGCGAAATTGGGTCTGCGTAAGTAGAAGATTGAGCCGGCCCGTGACGGAAATGTCACGGGCCGTTTTCGTTTTGGGTTGGTTGGGTCGGCGTGGCGTTTTCGTTCGGGCCGTCGCTACGGCCGGGCGGCAGTGGACAATTTTCAGCGTTTTCCGGGATACGGGGTCCGGAAGATTTCTGGGTTTTGTCTTCTGCCATCCGGGGCTTTGGCGAATACCGGAATCATCGACATGTCGGCCGTGAGCGATCGGGCAATGGCGCTGGGTCGTCCTCCAGACGTGTGGGAGGGGCTTCGGGCGCGGTCGGTATGTTCGTGCGGCGTTGCGTGTGCCGTGTTCATTTCCGATCCAGAATGCCGACCGGAACGGTTTGGCGAGACGCGGGCTTTGGCTGCGGATCGGAAAGGAAATGAGCAATGGGCGATGTATTTGAGAAGCTGGTACGAGTTCAGCGTGAAATCGGCGGACGCACCCTCACCCTTGAGACGGGTGTGGTCGCGAAACTGTGCTCGGCCGGGGTGATGGCGACCTACGGCGGCACCACGGTGCTGGCGACGGTCGTTCGCTCGGTGCCGCGCGAGGGGATCGACTTCTTCCCCCTCACGGTCGATTATCGCGAACGGACGTCGGCCGCGGGCAAGTTCCCGGGCGGGTTCCGCAAGCGCGAAGGGCCGCCGAACGAGAAGGAAGTGCTGACGATGCGGGCGATTGATCGGCCGATCCGGCCGCTCTTTCCGGACGGGTTTCTGGATGAAGTGCAGATCCAAGTGTTCGTGATGAGCCACGACGGGGAGAATGACAGCGATGTGCTGGCGGGCACGGCGGCGAGCGCTGCGCTGGCGCTGAGCGATGTTCCCTTCGAAGGCCCGACAGCGACGGTGCGTGTGGCACGCCTGCACACGGACAACGGCCCGCAGTATGTGCTGAACCCCACCGTCACCCAGATGGATTATTCCGACATGGACGTCGTGCTGGCCGGTCATAAAGACGGCCTGAACATGATTGAAGTGGGCGCGGCCGAAATCCCCGAGAAGGAAGTCTTGGGTGCGCTTTCGTTCGGGATCGAGGGCATCAATCAGGTGCTGGCCCTCATCGACGAACTGGTCGGGAAGGCCGGCAAGCCCAAGGTGATCGGCGAACTGCACCTGCCCACCGCCGAGATCATCGAGAAGGTGCGTCAGGTCGCGGAAGGCCCGATGACCGACGCCCGCAAGATCAACGGCAAGCACGCGCGGCACGAGGCGGTTGACAAACTCCGCAAGGAAGTCCTCGATACCCACTTCAAGCACAACCCCAGCGGGACGTATGAAACGCACGCGACCAGTGTCAAGAACCGGTCGATGGCCAAAGAGGCGTTCAAGCGGCTTGAAGAAAAGGTGACGCGGCGGTTGATCGTCCAGCAGAAGACACGGGCCGACGGCCGCACGGCCACGCAGATCCGCCCGATCACTGGCGCGGTCGGCATTTTCGCCCGCACCCACGGTTCGGCCCTCTTCCAGCGGGGCGAGACGCAGAGCCTGTGCTCCGTCACGCTTGGCACCGGCAAGGACGAACAGATCGTGGACGGCCTGACGCCCGAGTACAGCAAGAAGTTCACGCTGCACTACAACTTCCCGCCGTTCGCGACGGGCGAAGCGAAGCGGATCGCAGCGCCCGGGCGGCGCGAGATCGGGCACGGCGCGCTGGCCGAACGCAGCCTGATGGCGATTTTGCCGAGCCCGGAGGATTTCCCGTACACCATCCGCGTGGTCAGCGACATTACCGAGAGCAACGGCTCGTCGAGCATGGCCAGCGTGTGCGGCGGCTGCCTCGCGATGATGGACGCGGGCGTTCCCATCCGGGCCACCTGCGCCGGGATCAGTGTCGGCCGCTTCGCGGACGATAACGACCAGAACGAGCTGTTCGTGACCGACATCATCGGAGAGGAAGACTTCTTCGGCGATATGGACTTCAAGGTTTCCGGCACGCGCGACGGCATCACCGGCATCCAGCTCGACCTCAAGACCCGCGGCATCAACATCCCGCAGATCGAGAAGATCTTGGAGCAGGCCCGCATTGGGCGGCTTGACATCATCAACACCATGGAGGGGATCATCGCGGCCCCGCGGAGCGACACCAGCCCGCTGGCCCCGCGCCTCGTGACGCTCCGCATCGATCCCGAAAAGATCGGAAAGCTGATCGGGCCGGGCGGAAAGATGATCCGCGGCCTGCAAGATCGCTACGGCATCACCATCGACGTGGAAGACGACGGCACGGTGCAACTGGCGGGCAGCAACGCCGAATCGATCTCGAGCGCACAGGCCGAGATCGAGGCGATGTGCTCGGAGGTGAAGGTCGGCACGGTCTTCACCGGCAAGGTCGTCAGCATGAAGGACTTCGGGGCCTTCGTGGAACTCGCCCCGGGAATGGACGGCATGTGCCACATCTCGGAACTCGCCGAAGGCTTCGTCAAGAGCGTGGCGGATGTCGTTCGTATCGGCGACGTCATCAAGGTGAAGGTCATCAATGTGGACGACCAGGGCCGCATCAAACTCAGCCGCAAGGCCGTGATGCGGGACGAACAGGCCCCGATGCAGCAGCCCGCGGGCGCGGGCGTCTGAGCCGTTTTACCGGTTATTGAGATTATTCAAGGGCATCCCGAACGGGGTGCCCTTTTCATTTTCAACCGGCGGGCCGGGTGGTTGGGCTCTCCGGCGCGTCCTCCGTTCTACGCTTTTTCCATGCTCTCATTCATGATCCCCGCGCGCTCCCAGCCGGACCTCACCAAGAACTGCCTGGAGTCGATCGTCGAATCATTGAGGATGCTGGGGCTTCTTGGTCACTCCGAGTTTGTGCTGGCCGACGACCATTCCGACCCCGAGTATGGCATCGCCGATCTTTTCCGGGCGTTCCGCAAGGACACCGGGCTTCCCACGCACATCTCGAGGCTGAAGAAACAGCAGCACTACACCGGCATCTTCGCATACCTTCTCAGCCGGGCCCGCGGCGACAATGTCTTCTTCGTCTCCAACGACATGACGGTGACCCCCGCCTGGATGCGCACACTCTTGGCGGTGTCCGCCCTCGACCCTTCATATGGGATCATCCGCGGCACCGCCGAGGTTGTGGACAGCCACCCCGAGCATCAGATGTTCCCGCCCTACAACGACCGGGGCATGGCCGACGTCTTTGAGTTTTCCGAGTTCATGTCACGCTCGCTGGGGCTGATCCACGGCGAGGACCGCCTGCTCTCGGGCGATGCGGTGCTCATCAAGAGGGCCGTCATTGAGAAGATCGGCGTCTTTGATCGCCAGTATTTCGGGTACTTTGGCGACCCCGACTACGGGCTGCGGGCGCAGCGGGCGGGGTTTAAGCTGATCTGCGCGAAGGGCGCCTGGCTCAAGCATTCCGGGCAGGGCTACGTGAAGGCCGAGGCCCAGAAGAACCAGTTGACCATGGAGGAGCAGCACAAGAAACGGATGATGGTCGTGCAGAAGGCGTACCAGTCGTTCCGGCAGAAGTGGGACGCTTCGCTGCCCGACACGTTCGTCAACTTCGACACCTTCGACTTCGCGAAGATGCGGGCCACGGTCAAGCCCAAGGGCTTTGACTTCGTCCAGCCGGTGGCCATCGATCCGGCGTTGGTCGAGATTCTCTAGGACGAGATGGCGGCGCTCAATCGGTCGGCAGCTCTTTGTCACGCCACAACCGCATGAGGTTGTCCGAGGTTGTCGGTTCCCACACGGAGCCGTCGGGCATCTGCGTTTTGATGAGCGTCCCGTCGCTCTCGTACGTTGAAATCTGCGAGCGCGATTTGTCGCCGAGTGTTGAGGTGAGCCGCCACAGGCCCGACTCGCCGGGCAGTTGCTCCAATACGTCTTGCCGCAGCGAGATGGTTTCCGGATCCGACTGGTAGGCGTAGAACGCGTAGGTCGTTGCGATCCGTGAGCCGACCAGGACTTGAGGGAGCAGCCACGACTCGACCTGGCTGATGTACCCCTCCCCGCCGATGGTGGGGCGGATCAACTTTCCTTGGCCCTCACCCGCATCGATCTGTACCGACATGCTGTCACCGTCGCGGGCCCCCAGTTCCGAGACGCTGCGCCCGATGGCGCGGGTCGCGGCGTCGCGCACGGTGATCCGCACATTCCACAATTCCGACTTGCGATCGTCGGATACGAAGTAGACTCCGCGAGAATCGACGATCTGCTTGTCGAAGAGGGCGCGGGCGTCGATTTGCACAACGTACCCCTTTTCCCGGGCATTGGAGCCCGAGCCGCCGACGTCCGAGCGGTTGCCGCGTTTGGTGCTGACGCGGCGGTAGGCGACCTCCGTGTCGTCGAGCGCAGCGCCGGTGGTCCCTGGCTTGTAAAGCCGCTCCCACCGCTCGGGCTGGGCATCGATGATCTTGGAGAGGGCTTCGGGCGAGAGCTGGGCGAGCAGGGTGACCCCCGCGACGACCCCGGCTCGACGATCGGTGTTCAACGAAACCGCATCGGCGAACTCGGCGGTCGCGATGACGATTTCGGCGATGGACTTGGCCGCGGCCCACTGCGGTTCGGAGACCACCAGTTCGAACGTGGCGAACTGGGCCTCGGAAATCTTGAAGACGGTGTACGCCCGGACCACCGGCGGTCTGTCGTCCGAGGGCGGAAGGCAGATCGCGATTCGGGCACCCTCAAGGCCGGACGCGAGCCTGATGGTGGACTTGGGCTCGAGAATTTTGCCCTTGAAACCAACGGGGTTGCTGAGATCGACGTCGGTCTTCCTATAGATGACCCCGGCGGCATTGAAGAGTTGCAGGACCACCTCGTCCACGACATCCGATGCGGTGGTGAGGGTGTTGGAGGTTCGGGGTGACTGGATGTTGAGAAGCCAAGTGTTATCGTTCGCGGTCACTTGGGTTGTCGCCCGGCTGCCAACCGTGGTTTGTGAGGTTCGAACACCGACCGGAACAGACATGGTGAGCCCGATGGATTCCACGGTAAGCGGCGTATCGGCCAGTTCGACGGTGGCGACGGAAGAGTTGCCGCGGGTGGTGGGGTCGGGTTGAGCGAGGGCCGAGGGCAAGAGAAGAAGGTTCAGGGACAAAAGGGCGGCGGGGAAGTCGGCAAACATTCGGATGGTGCTCCAGAGGCTGGGAGATCGTACCGGGCAGATCGGTGGCGCGGTCGAGAAAGAGCCTGGTGCGTTGGTGGATAATCCGGTTCGCGGTTTGACTTGGCGGGCGTACCGTCTAACCTTCCCTCCCTGCACTTTTCAAGTGAAGGTCGGTATCGTTGTGAACGGCAGTGGCCGTCCATAGCGTTCATCGGTTCGATTCGCGGGTGGTCGGTAACGTGAAGGCGATATCCCTATGACGGGCGGCAAGATTCGAATTCGGATGGAAGCGTACGACCACCTCGCCCTCGATTCGTCGGCCAAGGAAATCGTCGAGCACGCGAAGCGGACGAACGCCAAGGTGGCGGGTCCGGTGCCGCTGCCGACGCGGGTCGAGCGCTACACGGTTCTGCGTTCTCCGTTCATCGATAAGAAGAGCCGGGAGCAGTTCGAGATCCGGACTCACAAGCGAATTATCGACATCATCGAGCCGAACGCTCGCACGGTGGAAGCCCTGAACCGCTTGGTCGTTCCTGCCGGCGTGTTTGTGCGGATCAAGGCGTAAGACGCGAAGAAGCATCGGGTATCGGGAATGTTGGAGCGGACGATCAGGCGACCGGGATAAAAAACGGCGACCGGATTCCGCAGCGAACGAAAGAAGACTGAAATGAGTTTTGCCCTGCTCGGGAAAAAAATTGGTATCACCCGCGTCTACGACGCGTCGGGTGTGAGCGTCCCCGTCACCGTGATCGAGTGCGGCCCCTGTGTGGTCACTCAGGTCCGGACGGTCGAGACGGATGGGTATTCTGCGGTGCAGATCGGCTTTGGCGACATGAAGGCCCGGAATTCGACGATCCCCATGATCGGACATGACGGCAAGGCTGGCAGCGGGCCGAAGCGGATGCATCGCGAGTTCCGGACCGACACCAAGGGGGCCGCGGACTACGCGCTGGGCCAGACGCTCACCGTCGACAAGTTTGAAGGCACGATGTATGTGGATGTCGCCGGAACCAGCAAGGGCAAAGGCTTTGCGGGTGTCATGAAGCGGTACCACTTCAAGGGCATGTTCGCCTCGCACGGCACGGAACGGAAGCACCGTGCACCCGGTTCCATCGGTGGTTTGTGTTCGAACCGCGGGTTCGGGGGCGGTCTGGCGAAAGGCAAGCGGATGCCGGGCCATATGGGTGCGGAGCGGGTGACGATGCGGAGCCTCGACATCGTCCGGATTGACGCCTCTCGCAACCTGTTGCTCGTCAAAGGGCCGGTCCCGGGCGCGAATAATGGGCTTCTTGAGATTCGCCCCTCGGTCCGTCTCTATAAGAGCAAAGCAAAGAAAGTCCTGGCGGCGGCGAAGAAATAGAAGTGCATGACCAAGGCCTCGGGGAAATTTCCCGGGGCTTTGTAGTTTGATGGGTTAGAGATTTGAGTTTGCGATTCTGAGTTGAGCACAGGCGAGGACAGGTTGAAGAAACTGTTCTCGCCGCCCGAAAGGTCCTTGAGCACGTGTGTTCAGGAAACCCTCGGGGAAGACAAATCTGGGATTTCGTGCCCGCGGGTGTGCCGCTGGTGGCGAGATTCCGACATGCCGAGTCGATTCCGATCCTTCCTCGTCGGGTGCCGCTTGAATAGAGCGGCGGCCGAATCCGGAGAGCCTGCGGGGTGTTGAACACCAGCAAGGCTTCGCCGGGATTGAGGTTGAGACGGATAGGCAAGGACGGACGACGGCTCTTCTGGCGGTGTGCGCCCCTGAGCCTTGCTCCGTGAGAAGGCGTTTACGACGAGGTTTCAGACCGATGGACGTCCCCGTCTATAGCATGAGCGGCCAAGAGGTCGCCCGAATTTCGATCGATGAGAATTCCCTTGGCGGGACCATCAACGCGGCCCTGCTCAAGCAGGCGTACGTGATGTACCACGCCAACACTCGTCAGGGCTCGGCCCGGACGAAGAACCGCCACCAGGTGGAGGGTTCGACCAAGAAGATTTACAACCAGAAGGGGACGGGCAATGCCCGCCACGGCGACCGCAAAGCCAACCTCTTCAAGGGCGGCGGCCACGGGCATTCCAAGAAGCGGACCCGCGAGGACTTCCGGCAGGACATGCCCAAGAAGATGCGGCGCAAGGCCAACCGCAACGCCCTGCTCGCCAAACTGCTGGACAACGAGGTCCGGATCATCGATTCGATCGTGTTTTCAGAGGCCAAGACCAAGGCCTTTGAGCAGTTCCTGGCGGCTATCAAGGTCGATAAGTCGGCTCTGATCGCGCTCCCCGCCGACCTTGATGCGTCCCTGAACGCCCGCCTTTCCGGGCGCAACGTCACGACGATCACGATGGTCCCACCGGAGCAGTTGACGGCGTTCACGATGCTGAACCACCGCTACATCGTAATCGGCAAGGGCGAACTCGAGTCGTGGCTTCAGGGCCCGGGCTCGCAGACCGGCAAGGCCGCCAAGGTCACGCCGATGGGCCGCAAGCCCGCAACGAACACTGAGGAGGCCTCCAAGTGAGTGCGAACGTAGACCATATTTACATCATCAAGAAGCCGCTTCTTTCCGAGAAGTCGACCTACGCCATGAACGAGCAGAAGCGTTACACGTTCGTGGTGGACCCGCGGGCCTCCAAGACCGAGATCAAAGAAGCTATCCAGGCGATCTATAAGGTCCGTGTCACGGCCATCAATACCCAGATCCGTAAGGGCAAGCACCGCCGTCTGAAGTACGGCGAGGTGCAGGAGCCCACGATCAAGCGGGCGACTGTCCGCCTGCACGCCCAGGATGTCATCGAGTTGTTCTAAGGTTTCGCGTTTCACGAATCCACCGAGTCTGAATCCATCAAGCGGGTCCTCAACCCTGTTTGATCCGCAGGAAGAAGAATCATGCCCATCCGCATCTATAAGCCGACGTCCGCGGGCCGCCGAAATGCGTCGGTGAACATGCACACCGAGGTCACCAAGGACCGGCCCGAGAAGAGCCTGCTGGCCCCCCGCCCCAAGAGCGGTGGCCGTAACTTCAGCGGCAAGGTCACCAGCCGAGGCATCGGCGGCGGCGTCAAGAAAATGTACCGCCTCATCGACTTCAAGCGGAAGGACCGCGGCGGCATCGAGGGCAAGGTGACGGGGATCGAATACGATCCCAACCGCTCGTGCCACATCGCGCTGGTGCAGTACTCCGACGGGGTGAAGCGTTACATCCTCTCGCCGGCCGGGCTCAAGGCCGGTGATTCGATCATCAGCCACAAGGACAAGGCCGCGGAACCGAACATCGGCAACGCGATGGCCCTGCGGTTCATCCCCACCGGCCTGGATGTTCACTGCGTCGAGTTGGTTCCGGGTCGCGGCGGGCAGATGTGCCGTTCGGCGGGCTCTTACGCCAAACTCACGAACAAAGAAGACGAATTCGCAACGCTGATGCTGCCTTCGGGCGAGACCCGGCGCGTGCCGCTCGATTCGATGGCGACCATCGGGCAGGTCGGCAATGCCGACCACCGTCTGCGGAAGCTCGGAAAGGCCGGTCTGTGGCGTCTGATGGGTCATCGCCCCATCACCCGCGGCATGGCGAAGTCTCACCACGCCCATCCGTTGGGCGGTGGTTCGGGTCGCAGCAAGGGCGGACGCCCACCCTGCGGACCCACCGGCGTCTTGGCCAAGGGCGGCAACACCCGTAACCGCAAGCAGTATTCCAGCAAGTTGATCATCCGTCGCCGCATGAGCAAGCGGCACGGCCAGAAGAAGTAAGTCCGAGGCATCAGGCATCAGGCATC